>CAYGVK010000036.1:0-5805 GCA_964353375.1 Candidatus Woesearchaeota archaeon | reverse complement strand
CGCCCCTTGGAATAATATTTTTTGGAAATCCTGAAATACCCGGTTTAGGGGCTTCAGGTGCTATTTTTGGCTTATTAGGAATTTTGGCTATTTTAACACCCAAAAAAAAAGTTTATTTGCTTGCTGGCCCACTCATTGCAATAATCTTTCAATCTGTTCTTGATAATCTTTTTTTAAAAAACAATATTATGAATATCATAACTATTTTAGTGATGATTTATCTTTTTATATCTATACGTGCAATCTTCTCATTTAACTCCGGTTTAAGGAAATTTGTAGTTCCTTTAAAATTATCTTTTTGGATATTACCAATAATTGCTATTGTCCCTTTGATGATTATTAGTTTATTTGTTTCGTTGCCTATTGGAAATACAGCACATTTAGGAGGTTTATTAATAGGATTAGGTTATGGATTTTATTTAAGAAAAAGGTATAAGAAAAAAACACAGCTTATAAGAAATTATTTTTCAAATTAAATAAGAAGATTTGTTCTGTTCTTTATATACGTAATACTTATTTTCCCCTATTTGCTTTAAATTAGTAACATTAATGATAATGAGCGAGCGCGATGTGCAGGAGCGCAAGCGAATAAACTTATTTAAAATAAGTTTATAAATAACTTTTTGTTCTTATTATTCTTATTAATATGGTTAAAAAAAGAGGTAAGGAAATAATTAAGAAAAAAATTAAATTTGGAAAAGCAGAAAAGATTAAATGTTATTGTGTTAAAGATATTTATAAAAAAAGCTGGGATTTTATTAAAAGCTTGCAGATTTATATATGGATTATAGCGATTTTATTTATTGTCACATTTTTTATTGGGATTTTGTTTCCATCATTATTTGAAAATTATGTTTTAAAAGTTCTTCAAGAAATTATTAAAAAAACCAAAGATTTGGGATTTTTAGACATGATTAGATTTATTTTTGTGAATAATTTGCAGTCTGCCTTTTTAGGATTATTTTTTGGAATGTTCTTTGGTATTTTTCCTGTTGTAATGTCTGTTATTAATGGTTATTTTATTGGTTTTGTTATAAATAAAAGCATTGCTGTTTCAGGAGCAGTTGTTTTGTGGAGACTGCTTCCACATGGGATTTTTGAAATTCCTGCTGTTATAATAAGCTTGGCAATGGGATTGAAATTAGGGAGTTTTATATTTTTTTCACATAGAAAATATTGGAAAGAGTTTTTTGAATTATTAAAGAAATGTGCTTTAAGCTTTATATTTATAGTAATTCCTTTATTAATATTAGCAGGAATTATAGAAAGTTTATTAATTAGTTTGATTAGTTAATAAAATTATAAATTAAATAAAAATAATGAATTTATTTGTTAAAGATTTTATTTATCCTTTTAAGTCACTTATACCTAACATTAAGAATAATAATCCTATTAAAATAACAAAGATCACTACTCCTCCTTTAATAAATTCCAATGCTGCCTTTCCCCAAGGAATAAATGTATCAAATTGTAATACTACAATTATTGGAACAATTATTAGGATAAGTCCTATTAAGATTTCTGCCCATTTATTCATATGTTTTCTATACATTTTTTATTTAAAAAGATTTCTATGGTTGAAAATAGTTATAACTTCAATTATTTTTGAAGTTTTATTAAGATAACTTCAATCTTAGTTGAACTCATCGCTTTATTTATAAACGCCCTTTTTCTATAATATTTATGGATGACAAATTTATATTAATGGGATTAGACGATGAAAGAAGCAAAGATGTAGCTGAAGTTTTAGGAAATAAAACCTGCAAAACAATTTTAGATTTTTTAAGCGAGAGAAAAGAAGCAAGTGAAAAAGATATTGCAGATGGATTAAATATGAAGATTAATACTGTTGAGTATAATTTGAATAAATTGGTTAAATCAGGTTTAGTTGAAAAAACTAAAAACTTTTTTTGGAGCACAAAAGGAAGAAAAATAGATATGTATAAACTTGCTAAAAGACATATTATAATAAGTCCTAAATCTAGAAAACCAAGTTTAGAATCTTTAAGAGCTGTTTTGCCTGTATTTTTAGCTATAATAGGTTTTGCTGTTATATTAGGATTAATATTATCTTCTAAACCAATTTATGTTGGAGATCAAACTTCATTAAAACAATTTACAAGTTATAATGAGTTAAAGAATTTTCTAAAAGAAAATTTAGAATCATATTCTAATTATTATGGTGTTGGCGGGGTTAGAACTATGGATGAGGGCATAACTGCTGCTGCACCTTCAGCAGGCGCAGAATCAAGCCAACAAAAAGGCGGAGGAGGTGGTGCAGAAGATTATTCTCAAACCAATATACAGGTTGAAGGAGTAGATGAACCAGATATTGTTAAAAATGATGGAAAATATATTTATACTGTTACAGGAAATAAAGTTGTAATCGTAGATGCTTATCCTGCTTCTTCAATGAAAATTTTAGGAGAGATTGAATTTAATGATTATATTAGTAATATATTTGTTAATGGCAACAAATTAATTATATTTGCAAATGGTTATGGAAATGTTTATTCTGTTGAAAAATGTGCTGGAACTGAAAAAGGGTGTATTGTTCCTGATGGGCATTATTCTGAACCTAGAAGTTTAGTTTATATTTATAATATTGAAGACAGAGAAAATCCTGTTTTAGAAGACGAAATTTCAATAACGGGAAATTATATTGATTCACGAATGATAAATAATTATGTTTATGTTATATCAACAAAATATGCAGAACAAGATGTTGTTTTGCCTGTTTATTCTGTTAATAGTGTTGAAACACAAATAAAAGCAAGTGAAATTTATTATTTTGATTATCCTGATAGCAATTATGTTTTTACATCAATAACTGCTTTAAATTTAGATGATAACAAAGTTAATGATAAAGTTTATTTAACAGGAGCTTCAAGCAATTTATATGTTTCTAATGATAATATTTATTTAACATATCAAAAACAAATTAATTATAAAGATTATTTTGAAGATTATATTGATGAAGTTGTATTAGAAATTCTTCCTGTTAGCTATAAAGTTAAAATAAATCAAATTATTGCTTCAGATAAACAGATTTATGAGAAAATGGATGAAGTCCAGGAACTAGTTTATGAATATTCAAATAGTTTACAAGGAGATAAAAAATCAGAATTTGATGAAAAATTAATGAATTTAATAGATGATTTTGAAATTGAAATCCAGAAAAAAACAGAAAAAACAATTATACATAAAATTAATATTGATAAATTAGATATTGAATATAAAAAGGCTGGGGAAATTCCAGGACATGTTTTAAATCAGTTTTCAATGGATGAATATGATGGAAATTTCAGGATTGCAACTACAACAGGAAATACATGGCAAGGAAATAGTTTGAATTATTTATATGTTTTAAACAAAGATTTAAAAATAATTGGAAAAGTTGAAGATTTAGCTAAAGGAGAACAAATTTATTCTGCAAGATTTTTAGGAGATAAAGCATATATTGTTACGTTTAGACAAATAGATCCTTTTTATGTTATTAATTTAAAAAATCCTGAAAATCCAGAAGTTTTAGGTTATTTGAAAATTCCAGGATATTCAAGCTATCTTCATCCTTATGATGAAAACCATATAATAGGGCTTGGACAGGAAAATAATCAATTAAAATTATCTTTGTTTGATGTAAGTGATTTTGACAATCCTGTTGAAGCTGGCAAGTATATTGTTGATAAAAAGTATTCATATTCAGAAGCATTATATGACTATAAAGCATTTTTATTTGACAAAGAAAAAAATTTACTTGTAATTCCTGTTACATATTCTGAGCAAATAGGAGTTGACAGTCAATATGGATATGCAAGATATAAATATTTTCAAGGAGCCTTTGTATTTGATATTGATTCAAATTCAATTGAGTTAAAAGGAAAAATAAGCCATGAAGATAATATTCCTGAAAGCCAGGATTATTATTATGGAAATTATCAGACACAAGTAACAAGAAGCTTGTTTATGGATGATATTTTATATACAATATCTTTATCAAAAATTAAAGCTAATGATTTAGATGATTTAACAGAAATTAAAGATGTTCAAATTAATGAGTTTGAAAATCCTCCTTTGTATTATGCTACTGACGTACCTGGTGGAAGTATATAAAATATAAAAAATCTTTCTAAGTTTTAGTTTTGTAACTACTTTTAAGTTTATAATATGGAAAGGTTTATAAAGTATAAATTATAAGGAAAAGTATGGTAAAAACACAAATTAATGTTGACATAAAACCAAGAGGAATAGCTTCTGCTTATGTAGTTGCACCTTTTGATAAAGGAAAAGAAGCACTTGCAAAAGAAGGATATAAAATTATCTCTCTTCAAGAAAATGCAAGATTAAGAATGCAAGAAGGGGCTGATGCTGATATTTCTAAAAATGGAAATTGGGTTAGAGAAGGGGCTATTTATGTTCCTAAAAAAGGAAAATTTCTTACTAAAAATTCTCCTATTATGGCAAATGCTAAAGAAGCAACAACTTGCCATAGAAATGGACAAGATTTTTATTTAACTAATGAGCAAGTTGAAGAGGCTTTGGCAGATTCTGTTGAATTATCAGTTGCATCTGTTCCTACAAATAGGTTTGGAGATTGCGACATTACTGTTTATGCTTTTGGCGAAGATGCAAAGAAATATGGAGAATTCTTAAAACAAGTAGGAATTAATGAAATGCCAATTTGGACTACAGAGTTACAAGAAAAACCATTTGTAAGACAAGTGTGGTTCGGCAGGCTTGGTGACTGGTCTGAGCTTAATTGCGACGACAGGGGCTTGTACGACGGCGGGGTGCGTGGGGTATCTGAAAGTGCCGAAGGCACTGCAAAAAATGTTGAAGCTTATACTCCTGCTCAAATTGCAAAAATTCTAAAAGCTAATGGTTTAACCGGAATTGAAAGAATTCTTTTAGATAGTTTAAGACAATAATTTATAAAAAGATTAATTCTATTTTATTTCTGTCCTGATTATGCTTTAATCGAAAAGCAAAGTTAGGGCTACACGCTAGTTTATTAGCACATTATTTAGATTTATTTTAAGTCATGAAATACAGAAATTCCTTGCGAGGAATTTCAGTGAAGAGATTAATAATCTCCCAATTGATAAATTGGCTATAAGCGCCGTGTGGTTCAACAGGCTTGATAACAGGTCTGAGCTTAATTGCAACAACAGGAACTTGTACAACGACAACAACAGGGTGCGTGGAATAGCCTACAAGTCAGGACTTTTATCATTAATATGGGAATTGACAACCTTTATCCTGAAATTTATAATCTTTCAAATTTAATTCTTGCATGGAGAAAAGCAAGAAAAGGAAAAACTAAAAAAGATTATGTTATCGAGTTTGAGATTAATCTAAGAGAAAATTTACTTAAATTACAAGAAGAATTGAAAAACCAAACATACAAACCAAAACCATTAAAAATTTTTATTTTAAGCGACCCAAAAACCCGTAAAATTTCAAAATCAGATTTTAGAGATAGGATTATCCATCATGCAATAATTAGAATTATTGAACCAATTTTTGAGAAAATCTTTATTTATGATTCATGTGCAAATAGAATTGGAAAAGGAAATTTATTTGCAATAAAAAGATTTAACTTGTTTAAAAGAAAAATAACTAATAATCTAAAAACAGAAGCATTTTGCCTAAAAGCAGATATAAAACATTATTTTCAAGAAGTTAGCCATGAAATTTTATTAGAAATAATTAAAAGAAAACTAAATGATAATAAAATTATCTGGTTGATTGAAAAAATATTGGGAAATAGTGCAAATGGGGGGGGGGGCGAACCAAGTTTTTGGA
>CAYGVK010000035.1:0-5870 GCA_964353375.1 Candidatus Woesearchaeota archaeon | reverse complement strand
TTATGCAAAAAGAAAAAATAAAAAAAAGAAGAGTTTTGAAAAAAGGCAGAATTGTTGTGACAAGAAAAGGAAGTTTTGTGATTAAATTAGCAGACAATATTGCTAAAATTTTAAAACCATATTGCAAGAAAATTCAAATTGCAGGAAGTATAAGAAGAAAAGAAAAAAATCCTGTTGATATAGATATTGTTTTAATTCCAAAAAACAAAGAAAACAAGAGTGAAATTGAAAAGATTATGATGAAAAAAGGAAGATTTCTTCAAGGAGGAGAAAAAAAAGCTAGTTTTAAAATTAAAGGAGTAAAAGTTGAATTGTATTATACTGATTATGAAGACTGGGGTGCAACTTTATTAGCATATTCAAGTGAGACAGGGGCGAGTATTGGATTAAGAGTTATTGCAAAGAAAGCGGGTTTTAAATTATCACCATATGGTTTGTTTAAAAAAGGAAAAGAAATTGCAGGAAAAACAGAGCAAGAAATTTATCATGCATTAAAAAGAAAATGGAAACCTCCTGAAAAAAGGTAATTGATTTATTAATAATTATAATAAATAACAAAATTAATTAAAAAGAAGTTAAGCAGAGCCGACTAGAAAACAAGGAAAATTATATATTACTAAAAAAATATAAAAGAAAAAATGCCAATAAAATACAAAAAAGCAGAAGATTTGCAGGAAATTTTTAATGAAATGGTTGACTTGATGTTTCCACATGTTCAGAAAAATAATGTTGTGTGCTTGAGAAGTTATGGAAGTTTGTCTAGAGGAACAATTGCAAGATGTCATGCTTTAGGAAAAGCAATGCAGTTAGCTTTGGACAGAAAAGGATTTTATGTTATTGAGATTATTTCAGAAAGATTTGACAAGCTTTCTGATAAAGATAAAATAAAAACAATGATACATGAGATAATGCATATTCCAAAATCATTTGGAGGAGGATTTAAGCACCATGATTTTGTTTGTCATAGGAATGTTGAGCAAATGTATGATAGATATGTTAACTTAAAGAGGGGAAAAGATGAAAGAACAAGAATTTAGTTTTGTTTATAGAGGAAGAAAGATAAAATTAAAAGTAAAAATATGCAGAACTTTCTTTTCAAAATTAATGGGGCTAATGTTTCGCAGATTGAAGGATTGCCCAAATTTGCTTTTTGTTTTTAATAAAAAAACTAGAGAAGGCATTCATTCATTCTATGTTTTCTTTAAATTTATTGCAATCTGGTTTGATAATAATAAAATCATCGACGTGAAAATTGTTTCTCCCGGGAATCTTTATATTTCTCCGAAAAATAAATTTAATAAACTTTTAGAGATACCTTTGAGAAATGACAAAATTTCAAAATTTCTCGTCGAGAGAAAGGTTTAAATATAAGTTTTTGTTTTAATAGTTAATAATTATAAATAAAAGGAGGTAAAAAAATGGGAAAAGTAATTGTAAAGCATGTTGTTAAAAGAAAGAAAGGTTATCTATATTATGTAGATGGCAAGGGAAATGTCTGCGAGGCAAAGATGGCTCGTGGCGGAAAAAGAAGAAAGAAAAAAGCAAAGAAAAAGAAAAGAAGATAGTCTTTGATTAATATTTATTAATTCTGGGAAAATAGGGTGGGTAGTTTTTATCTTTTCTTTTTAAATTTATATTTTGTTTTTATGTTAAATTTATATATTTGATTTTTTTAGTTTTGTTATCTAGATTTTAATAATTTTGAAACATATTGCATTGCAACTAAACCCATGAGTAATCCGTTTGTATAATTTAAATTGTGCCCTACAAAGCTTGGAATGCCTTGTTCAGCATCTAAATAAAGTCCTCCATGAATTCCCATTCCTAAATGGGTTAAGCCATCTTGCTCACTCCATTGAAATTGAATTGGCATTACTCCTTTAATCATTTCTCTTGCTGTTTCTTCTAATGTTTTGGCATATTGTTCAACTTCTTTATCTCTTTTTAATTCATAAAATCTTGGAACAAAATCTCTAAAATTATGGGGGAGATTTATATTTGGAATTATTATTATATTATTTATTGGGTGCTCTACTATTCTTAACTCAGGATATAGCATCCATAAAAGAACTTCTAAATCTGACATTTTTATTTTAATTTAATATTATTTATAAATACTTATTTGCTTTAAGATATATGAATAAGTATATTAAAAAGTATCAAAAGATAGTTGATGGCTTAGTTAGAAAAAGTTTTCCTAGCTTGAGAAGAAGCAAGATAAGGGTATTTGAATTTAATATAACAAGAAATTATGGGACTTATCTTGGTATTTTTAATATTTTTAATCTTCACTTTATTGGGTTAAATAAACGATATAGAAATCTTCCTAAAAAAGCAATAAAAGGTATTTTAGTTCATGAGCTTTGCCATGTAGAATATTTTCTTAAAAAGAATGTTATTAGGAATTTGTTTACCGGCCTTTTTTATTTGATGATTCCAAGTATTAAAAGAAAGATTGAGAGCGAGACTGATAAGCAAGTTATAAAGAAAGGATATGGAAAAAATATGTTTGCTTTGGCTTTAGCAAGAGAGAAAGAATTTTCAAAACAAGAATTAGAGAAGAGATATTCAAAAGGTTATTTGTCTACTAAGAAAATTAAATACTATATAAAAAAGTTTAAAAAATGATATTAGGAATTGAATGTACAGCGCATACATTTGGAATTGGGATAGTTGATAATGGAAAAATACTTTGTAATGTTAAAGATGTTTATACAACCCAGGCTGGAGGAATTATACCTATAGAAGCTGCAAAACATCATGCCAAAGTATGCGAAGATGTTTTTCAAAAAGCTTTAAATGAAGCTAAAATTTCTATTGATAAAATTAAAGCAATTGCAGTTTCAAATGCACCTGGCTTGGCTCCTTGCTTGCTTGAAGGATTAAGGTTTGCAAAGAAAAAGGCAAAAGAACTTGGAGTAAGTTTAATTCCTGTTAATCATTGTGTTGCTCATTTAGAAATTGGAAGATTGACAAATGCTAAAGATCCTGTTTTGCTTTATTGTTCAGGAGCAAATACCCAGATTATAAGTTATGCAAGCGGAAAATACAGGGTGTTTGGAGAAACATTAGATATAGGGGTAGGAAATTTTATTGATAATTTTGCAAGATATATTGGGATTGGTTTTCCAGGAGGGCCTAAAATTCAGGAATTAGCTAAATCTGGAAAATATATTGAATTGCCTTATTCAATAAAAGGAATGGATGTTGCTTTTTCAGGTATTTTAACTAAGTTAAAACAATTATATGATAAAAAGTTTAAAAAAGAAGATTTAAGTTTTTCGTTACAGGAAACTGTTTTTGCAATGTTAGTAGAAGCTGCTGAAAGAGCTCTTGCACATACAGGAAAAAAAGAATTATTAATAGGTGGAGGAGTTGGTTGTAATACAAGGTTGCAGGAAATGTGTGAAATAATGTGCAAAGAAAGAAAATGCAAGTTTTTTACATTGCCTAATTCATTATTAGTTGATAATGGAGCAATGATAGCTTATTTAGGTGAAATTATGTTTAAGGCAGGCATTTTTATTAAACCTGGAAATTTAAATAAAGTTGATATAAAACCAAGAGAAAGAACAGATGACGTTAAAGTTTTATGGAGATGAAAACCTTTAAAAACCTAATATTTTTAAGTAGATTATTAAACCAATGATATGAGGCTAAAATGGTTTCTATATATGAAGTAATTGAAAAAGCAAGAAAAACTGGAAAAGTTGAGAAAGGAACAAACGAAGTTACAAAAGCAATTGAGAGAGGAACAGCAAAATTAGTTGTTTATGCTATTGATGTTGAACCAAAAGAAATTATTCAGCATTTACCTATTTTATGCAAAGAGAAAAATATTCCTTATGCAGAGGCTGATAAAAAAGAAAAATTAGGGATTTCTGTAGGAATTAATGTACCTTGTGCTTCTGTTTGTGTGATTGATGGAGGAGATGCTGAAAAAGATATTCAGGCTTTTTTAAAAACTAGAAAGGAAAAATAGAATTAAGATATAATGATATTTAAAAATAATAAAATATTAATAATATAATAAAATAATAAATAATAAGTGGGAAAATGAAGCTACAACTAAAACAAGTAATTATTTGTAGAGTTAATAATTAATAAAAATAAAAGATAAAAATGGGAAGCAAAACTCAGAGAATTAAAGAAGGAAAAGGAAGTGCTGCAAGAGAATCAGCAAGTCTTTTATCAGAAAAAGCAGTACCTGCTATAGTTAGCGCTATTCTTGGAAGAACAGGTGCAAGAGGAGAAGTTACTCAAATAAAATGTAGAATATTGCAAGGACCTGATCAGGGGAAAATAATGAGGAGAAATGTCAAAGGGCCTGTTAGGATAAGAGATGTTTTAATGTTAAGGGAAACTCAAATTGAAGCAAGAAGATTAAGAACTAAAATTTCAAAAGGAGCTTTTAGTTAGGAAATAAAAATGCCAACATGTATATTTTGCAAAAAGAATTATTATGAACATAAAGGATTAACTGTGTTTTTAAATGATGGAAGAGCTATTCATTTTTGTTCAAGCAAATGCAGAAGAAATTTTAATTTAGGAAGAGACAATAAAAAGGTTAATTGGGTTAGAAGAAAGAAAAAGGGTGTAAAAAAAGAGATTGTAGAAGAGTAGACTAGTTAAGTCAAGTAAAAACAATCAAGTAATAATTATTAATAATGAATAAAACAGAGAAAAGAAGATGGAAGCTATAGTACACCACTAAACTGATAAAAATGCTTGATAGATAAGAATAAAAAAGTTTAATTGTATAATATTTCAAAGACAAAAAGGTATTTAAAGAAATTACACCACATTATATTTGGAGCTATTGATTAAAGTGGTGTTTAAGAGGTATATAAAAAGAAGAGGAAAGACTTTTGGACCTTATTATTATGAGTCTTATAGGGAAAGTGGAATTGTTAAAAAAAGATATTTAGGAATGCATCCCTCTGAAGAGTATCATAAAAATAAAAATTTTTTTAATTCTATTTTTTATTTAATTCCTATCCTTTTTATTATAATTATATTATCTTATTTTTCAATAAACAAAGATTTTGTTCAAGAAGTTTTTTCTTTAAGTTATATTATAGATAATAGTATAAAAGGTTTTGATGATTTTACAAGAGTAGTTACAGGGAAAATTATTACAGGGTGGGTTCCTGGACCTCCTATACCTCCTCCTGAACCTAGGTGTGGAGATGGACTTTGTACTCCCGATGCTGGAGAAGATTGTTCTAGTTGTTCAGTTGATTGCGGAGAGTGTCCTCCATCATGTGGAGATAGTAATTGTAATGGAGATGAAACTTGTGAAACATGTTCAAATGATTGCGGGAGGTGTCCTTCTTTGTGTGGTGATGATTTAATTGGTTCTGGAGAACAATGTGATACAGGAAGTGTTTTGACAAGTTGTAGTCCTGATACTTCAAAATGTAATCCTAGTTTTAGTGGTTGTTCATATCAAAGTTGGCTATATCAGTGTGTTAATTGTCGGTGTGTTATATGTGATGAATGTTTGTCTCCAGAAGAACAAGTTGGTGCGGGAACAACCACTGGAGGAGGAAACAACATAAATCAAACAACCCAAATAGAAATTAAGCCTAAAACATATAATCTTGGAAAATCTGATTTAATTTATGGGGTTGTTAAATCTTTGAAACTTGGAGAAATCTTAAATTTCTCATTTTATAATATTGAAGGCAAAGAGAATCTCGGAGAGCATAATATTGAAATAAAAAACATAACAAATACAACAGCAACAATAACAATAAGTTCTAATCCTGTTACAACTACATTAGAAATAGGAGAAACTAAATATTTTGATTTAGATTCAGATGGAATAGATGATTTAAGCGTTACTTTAAAATCTATTATAGACGGAG
>CAYGVK010000034.1:0-5912 GCA_964353375.1 Candidatus Woesearchaeota archaeon | reverse complement strand
TAAATCTGGTTTAAGTTTTTTACAGGAAGCAAGAAAGTCTTTGGATAATGCCCCCCCTTATGATTTAGGAAACTTTCAAAGAAAAATAGATTTTTTTAAATTTATGAAAGAAGGTTATAAAACTTTATTAGAATTATATGAAAGTGAAGTTTTTGGAGGGGATTTGTCTGATGAAATTAAAGCTAAATTAGCAGGATTAGATAAAAAAATAACAGAAGCTGATGAAATAAAAGAAGAAGCAATAAAAATAATGGTTTCTGCAAATCGTTTAGGTAGATTAATGGGATATAATGGAGATATATCAAATTTAGGAAAATTAGAAGAAGTTTCAAAATTAATTGATGCTTGTTCAGATGATTTAGAACGTCTAGCACAAACTTAATAAAAATTATTTTCCCTTTCTACCCCAAGCTCTTTGGCTTGGACGGACTTTTAAATTTCTTGATTTGGTTCTTAAACCTCTTGATTTTTTTGCAGCAGATGTTAAACCTCTTAAAGCTCTTTTTTTATTTTTGCAAATCCAATTTATTGTTTTATCATTTTTAATTTCAGGTTTGTTTTTATCTACTAAAATAACTTCAAAGAAATAATGTTTTCCATCTTTTCCTATTTTATATGAATTTAAAACTTCTAAATTAGTATATTTTCTTTGTGCTCTTTGTTCAGCAACCCATTGATAATTCATTTTTAAAATTTTCTTAACTCTTTGTTTTTTTGGTTTTCTTGCTTTATTTGGTACTGTTCTTTTTCTTCCTCCTCTTATTAATTTAACACGGACTACAACAAAACCTTTTTTATCTTTATAACCTAATGCTCTTGCTCTGTCTAATCTTAATGGCTTGTCAACTTTTTCAATTGATTTTCCAGAACGCCAAACTATCATTCTATCTCTTAATGTTTTTTTATCTGGTTTTTTCCATGCTTGTTTTAAATAATAATATAATCCTTTTGCCATGTTTAATTAATTTGAAAATGGTTTTTAAATGTTTATATGAGCCTGCCAGGATTTGAACCTGGGACCCCTACCTTTCTAAATAAAAAGAACTATGTTCTTCTTATGACATCTCCTTTGAGATTGTTTTTATCAGAGTAGTGCTCTAACCAAGCTGAGCTACAGGCTCATAGAATTAACTGTTAATTTTTATTTATAAGTCTTTTTATTAATCAGATTTTAACTCAACAATCAAATTATCTTTTAATAAGCCATATCTTATTATGGGAAGATTTATATTAAGAATTTTTGCATAAACTTTTTTTTCAGCAATTGCTTTAATTTCAATTGAGTTTTCCAATTGATTAATAATAATGTCATTTATATCTTTAACACCTGGAACTTCTAATTCATAAATTATTTTTCCAGATAATCTCCTGACTTTTGATTTTGGTTCTTTTTTTGGAAGTTTTGAAAGTTTATTTTCCTGTTCTTTTGTCAATGTTTTTATTATTTTTTGTTTTTTTACAGGGTTAGGAGAAAGATCAATTCTTTTTCCATTTACATAAAACTGGACATTTAAATTACTTTCAGGCTCGCTTATGAATTTTTCTTTTGGTTTTATCTCCTTCATTTGTTTTTCAAACATTTTCATTGCAGTTCCAAATAATTTTTCAATCATTGAGTTGTTTATAGGCATTGACATCATATCATTGTCGTATTTTCCTAAAAAACCATAATCTCTTTGAATATTTTTTTTAAGGTTATAACTGCAAAAAGGGCAGAAGTCATATTTTCTGCTTACTTTGTTATTGCATTTTGGGCATTTTTTTCTTAACATTTTAGAAACTATATAAAGGAATCTGGATTTAAATAAGTTTGGATGAAAACCTTTTTAAAAATTGATAAAGTAGTTTAAACATGGAACAAGAAGAATTAATCAAGAGATTTAATATAAATACAAAAAAATTAGAAGAAGAGCAGTTAAAATTAGCTAAAAGCCTGGAAATTAAAGATAAAATAGATTTTTCATTAGTTGAGAGATATGGAGCTGTTTATAGTATTTTTATAAAGAATAAGATTTTATGCGGAATAATTGTATGTGATAAGAATTTTGAAATAGTTGAACAAGCATATGTTTTTGAAAAAACTAATTTTCCATATTTAACAGGATTTAGAGCTTATAGAGAACTTCCTGCAATGGTTAATGTATTTAATAAATTAAATGAAAAACCAGATGTTATTTTTATTCAGGCGATGGGAATTAATCATCCAAGATTAGGTTTGGCAAGCCATTTTTCTTTATCTGTTAATGTTCCTGTTATTGGAATTTCAAATTCAGCAATAGATTGTGAATTAAAAAAACAAGAAGTTTTAAGAAATGGAAAATTAGTAGGAAAAGTTTTTTTAGGCAAGCCAGGAAGCAATCCATTATACATCAGCCCTGGAAATAATATAACAGTTGAAACAGCATATAATTTAACAAAAAACTCTATTAAACTTCCTCATAAATTTCCAGAACCTTTACATCTTGTTCATAAATATGTAAAGAGTGTTAAAAAAGAATTAGGATTGTGATTTTCAATATTTATTTTTCCTTATTTTTTCTTGCAATTAATTCATGGGCTCCTAAATATGAAGGAAGCTTTGTTATTTTAAATATGAGATTTTTAAAAGACCTTGAACTGTCGAATTTATCTCTTTCTTTAACTTCCTTTACCATAGGAATCATAATTAAGTTTACAGCCAGTCTTAGAACAGATGATATTAAAAATATGAATAATATTACATTCATAAAATTAATTGTTAAATATTTTACAAGAAGAGCTCCTATATTTGCTCCTATAAATATTCCTATACCCACTAAAATATTAAAATAAGAAACACCTATCCCTCTTCTTTGAGGAGTCACTGAATCATAAATAAAATTGCTTGTAGCTAAATTAAATCCTGCCCAGCCTATTCCACTTAAAAGCATTGGGACAAACATTAAGTAAAGAGGAGAAGATGAAATTAACCATAATATAGGGATAATAGAAACTAAAACTCCTGTTATTTTTAAAACTCCATAGTTTCCGTATTTATCTGCAAATTTTCCCCACAAAGGCATTACTAATAATGAAAAAGTAGTTTCAGATAATGTAATAAGTATAAATATAATATAACTAAAATTTAAATTTTTCAGCATATAAACAGCAAAGAATGGGCTTGCAATTGTTACTGCTGTCGCCATCAATGCCCTGTAAATTGCAAATTTTCCAAAATTATTTGTCGGAGCTTTTTTTATAAACTGGAAAAATGAAAAATAATAATTTTTCTCAAGTTTTATCTTAGGTTCATACTGTGTTTTTAAAAGATTTCTTGATATTAATCTTCCTGTCATTGCTATGAAAAAGAATATTCCAAATCCAAGCATAAGCAATTTATTTTTTCTGAAAAAATCCAGAAGAAAAGCAGCTATTATTGTTGTGATTATTGCTATGAGTCCTATAATTTTATTTCTTCTTGAAAAATATCTTCCGCGATGAGATTCTTCTACAACATCTCCCATCCATGAAAACCATGCAGGACCTGCCAAGTTTCCAAAAATTGTAAAAAGAGAAAAGAAAATTATAAGAAACAATGGAAGAAAACCTGTTAAAATTTCTTTATAAAACAAAAATGCAAGCGTAATTATTGGAATCCACATTAAAGCCTGGATTAGAACAGAGAATAAAATAATTTTTTTTCTTGACATTTTCTCAATTAAGCGAGAACTAAACAATTGACTTAATGGGCCTAATAAACCTGGGAAAGAACTTAGCATTGCTATTTGACTGTTTGATGAATTAATTGCAACTGCAAAAGGAGATATGAAATATTCTCCAAAACTTGATTGAACAGAAGTAAAACTTCCTTCTTTAATAGAAATTTTCCTTGCCTTTTCTTTTAAATACCTGGTTTTTCTTGAATCCATTTTTTCCTTTTTTAATATTAAAAATTAAGAGTATAAAAACCTGACTATAATAATCTTTAAGTATAACATTAATTTTGTTTATAAACGAGTTTAGTAAGTTTATTGAAGCAAACAAGAAATTTTGTTGAAGATTATAGCAAAAGATTATTTTATTAGTGATATTTTATATAATAATATTTTATGTTATTTTGGATTTAGTTTACGCTTAACAAACTTTAGAACCAAGTTCAACTGCACCATCTGGCTGGATTAATTTGACTTCGCTTTTATCTTCATTTACAGCAGCCAAAATCATGCCCTGGCTTTTAATTCCTTTTATTTTTTTAGGCTCTAAATTGCATAAAACAATGCATCTTTTTCCTTCAAGTTCTTCTTTGTTATAATATTTTTTAATTCCTGCTACTAATATTCTTGTTTCTGTTCCTAAATCTACTTTTAGTTTGTATAAATTATCTGAGTCTTTTATATCTTTGACTTCTAAGATTTCTCCTGTTCTTATGTCAAGTTTTGCCCATTCATCAAAGCTAATTGTCATTTTTTATTATTAAATTTATTTTATACGCATTGTTATTTTGTTTTTTATTAATTCTATACATATTGTTATTTGATACTATTATTATTTATTAAATTGATTAATTCTTAAATATTATTGCTCTGTTCTATTAATTTCTTTTGAGTGAGTTATTATGATTTGCTGATATTATTTAATTTATTAAAGTTATTTTAATCCTAGTGTTTTTAGAACTCTTGAAAAAAATCCAAGTTTTATAGGAACATTATCTAAATTAAAATCTTTTCCTAATATTTTTTTTGTTGCGTTCATATAACCCCTTGATGCTCTTGATTTTGGATGAGTGTGAATTACAGCATCTTTCATTGCCTGTGATTCTTTTATAGAGTTGTCTTCTACAATTATGCCAATAATAGGAACTTCTAGCATATCTTTTATGTTTGATATTGACATTTCTGTTGAATTTCCTTGGATTCTTGTAATTATTACTCCTAAAACTTTTTTATTTAATTCTTCTGCAAGTTTGATTGTTTTAAGAGCATCTGTTACAGCTGCCATTTCAGGATTTGTGATTATTATTATTTCATCTGAAGCCTGCATTACACGCTTAGCTTCTTCTCCAAGCCCTGCTGGGCTATCTAATATAACATAGTTTGTTATTTTCTTAAGTTTTCTTGGAATTTCTATAAATTTCTTATAATTAATTTTATTAGTTTCATTTAATGACAAAGAAGCAGGCATTATTTTTGTTCCTGATTCATGTTCATAAATAGCATCTTCTATTTTAGCCTCTCCTTTTAAAATATGGTTTAAAGTTACAGGAACAATAGGAGCACCTAAATAAATACCTATATTAGGGGTTGTTAAATTGCCATCAACTATAATAACATCTTCTCCTAACTTATTTAAAGAAGTACCTATGTTTATTGCACTTGTTGTTTTTCCAACTCCGCCTTTCCCTGAAATAATTGCATAAACTTTAGCCATTTTTATTCTCTTTTAAATTAGTTAAGATGAGTGAAAAAGTTGGATATGATTTATAAACTTTTCTAAGATGTTAGAAAATTTTTAATAAAATTTGTGAATCTTTCAAGAATTTCAGAATATTCTTTTAATTTTTCTAAATCAACTTTTATTTCTTCTCCTTTATAAAAAACAGTTAAGCAAACTCCTTTTCTAAATTCATGTTCTTTTGTTTTTCTTAAAATATCTACTAATTTAAACATCTGATAAAGTTCAATTGCATCTAAAACATCTTTATTTTTCCTAAAAGTTTCTTTAATTAGGTCTACTTTTAATTTTGGGGCAGTAGGTATTTTTTTAATTAATTTCTTTTTTTTAGCTTTGTCTAATAATCCTTCAATAGAATGAATTCTATTGTTTTCTGCACGAATATTATGTTTTTCAAAGAACTTATTAATTATTCCTAGATAAATAGTTTGTCGCAGTTGTTCAGTTTCTATTCTATTTAACTTCATAACTTCCTTCATGGAAGTTACATAATAACTTAATAA
>CAYGVK010000033.1:0-6008 GCA_964353375.1 Candidatus Woesearchaeota archaeon | reverse complement strand
AAAAAAGAAACTGCTCTAAAAACAATACTTATAATCTCAATTGCTGGAATGTTATTTTCAGGTTATTTAAGTTATACTGAATTATTTGCTGGTTTTTGCGGTGCTTCTAAATTAGGGATGGGCAATTGCACTAATGTATTCCAAATTCCTGTTTGTGTTTATGGATTCTTTATGTACCTGATTATTTTTGTTATATCTTTAATTGGATTGAACATTAAGAAGAAATAAAAGTATTATTAATAAAATATTTAAACTTAAAAACTATTAAAGATAAGAGGCGAAATAATGGATAAAAAAGCAATAAAGCATAATATGCATATGCATAAATGCAGTCCTGCAAGTGCAGTTTATGGCTTAGGTTTTATTGGTGCAGCAATATATTATATTTCCCATGCTACCAGTTTTTGGGTAGGCGTTTTAGGATTTTTAAAAGCACTTATTTGGCCAGCTCTTCTAGTTTATGAGTTGCTTAAATATTTGGGTATGTAATACGATTTTTGAAGCTTAAAAAATCTATAGAAGATTTTTTAAACAATTCTTTTTTAATAAAAGTAATGCGCGAGTAGTATAGTGGTTAGTATATTTCGTTGCCAACGAAGTGACCCGGGTTCAATTCCCGGCTCGCGCATAACTTTTTATAGAAATACTTAAAAATACCTAATAATTAAAAATTAAGTAATATAATAAGTAAGGAGAGATTAAGCTACAACGAAACCAAGTAACGATGTTTAAATATTAATGATAAAAAGATAATAAAAAACAGAAGAATTAAGCAGAGCCGAGTAATAAGCAAGGCAAATTATATATTAATAAAATATCAATAAAGAAAACAAAAATGGTATTGCAATATAAACTAAAATCTGAAACTCGATGGAAAAAATATCCTGGAAAACCTAAGCTTAAATATCCTGTAAGCAAATATGATTTTAGATTGTTAAATGAGGCTCAAACAAAAATATTAGTTCCAAAATCAGATTATGATAAAGTTATGAAAAGATTCAGACAAATAGAATTCTTCAAGCACAGGCATTAGTTTTTCTAAAAGCTAATGAAAGTCTATTTTCATAATCATGCCTCATCTTACTTGCAATTCTTGTTAAATCACAACCATGAACTTTCTTTACAGCTCTTAAAAAATAATGAATAACCCCTGTTCCTACTTTCTTCTGGAGCTCTCTTATTGTTTCATCAAATCATGCATTTTCTGTCATTTTTATTCCATTCCTTGCATATAACTCTGATTAGAAGATTTAGAATTGCTTTTTGAAGACAAAACATCATCTATTCTTAAAATCATAATTGCAACTTCTGTTGCTGAACTTAATGCCTGCTGCTTTATTTTGGCTGGTTCAATTATTCCCTGAGCTAAAACATCCTCTACTTTATTATTAAAAATATTTATTCCAAAATATTTTTCTCCATTATCATGCTTTGACTTTAACTCAGTTATAATATCAATAGGATCTAATCCTGCATTTTCAGCTAATGTGCTTGGTATAAATTCTAATGAATTTGCAAATTCTAAAACAGCTAATTGTTCTCTTCCAGATAAACTATTTGCATATTGCCTTAATCTTCTTGCTAACTCTATTTCAATAGCACCTGCACCTGCAACTATTTTTTTATTTTTAATAACAGAAACAACATCTCCTAATCCATCTTTAATAGCTCTTTCCATTTCATCTATTACATGCTCGCTTCCTCCATGTATTAAAATAGTAAGTGCTTTTGGATTATTGCACCCCCTAATATAAGTAAAACTTTCATCTCCATGTTTAATTTCCTCAACAACATTTGCGCTTCCAAGTTCTGCTTCTCCTAATTCATTTAAATTATTCACAAGCCTGGCATTTGTTGCTTTTGCAATTTTTTCCATATCAGAAACTCCTATTCTTCTGCAAGCATATATTTTGTTTTTTGATAAATAATATTGAACAATATCATCTATTCCTTTTTGGCAGAACAAAACATTTGCCCCAGATAATTTAATCTGTTCCACCATCTGCCTTAATATATTTTCTTCCTGATTAATAAAACCCTGCAATTGTTCAGGACTTGTAATTGAAATTCTTGTGTCTGAATTTAAATTCTTAATTTCCAAAGAACCTGAAATTAAAGCTATTTTGGCATTTTGAACTTTTGAAGGCATATCTGAAGAAATCCTTTCTTTATCTATAACAATTCCCTTAATTAATTCTGTTTTTTCAACACTGTCGCTTTTGTTTTTTTCTATTTTAATATTAGACAAATCAACATTTCCGTTTTCGTTTATTTGCCTTATTGCACCAACTATTATATCTGCAAATTTCTCTTTGACTGTTTCTGCTCCTTTCCCTGTCATTGCAGTTATTGCAATATATTTTAAAACATCATATCTTTCTTCAGTTACTGAAATTGAAAGCTCATCTAAAATATCAAGGGCTTTTTTTGATGCTAAACTATATCCTTTTGCAATTACAGTTGGATGGATTTTCATGTCTAATAATTTTTCTGCGTTTTCTAATAATTTTCCAGCAAGCATAACAGCTGTTGTTGTTCCATCTCCAACTTCTGTTTCTTGTGTTTTTGCAATCTCAACCATCATCTTTGCAGCAGGGTGTTCTATTTCCATTTGTTCTAATATACTAACACCATCATTTGTTATGATAATATCTCCTACCGAATCAACCAACATCTTATCCATTCCTTTAGGTCCTAAAGTTGTTTTAATAGAATCAGCAACTAATTTTGCAGCCAAAATATTATTTCTTTGGGCATCTCTTCCCATAATCCTGTTCATATTTTCGGGTAAGATATAAATTGGTTGTTTATCTTCTGACATAATTCATAAACCCTATTTCCTTTTTTAAGCATTATTATAGTCAGCAATATAAGAATATCTATTAAATCTTCACACACTTAATTCAAAATATTTAAATGCCTTTTTTATATATCCTTGGTATATTCCCATTATATTAAGCTCGCCCTGTTTTAATCAATAATTAAAAAAGTTTATAAACAATTTTCTCCTTGATTTATTAACAAATAAATCAAATAACTTTTATAAAAAGAGAAATCAACAAAAATGGCAGAAAAAGATAATGTATTTTCATCTAAATTAAAGCAACGGGGTTTTGCTGATTTTAAAGACTTTTATTCATTTACTTATGACTGGTTAAATGGAGAGGGTTATGATGTATCTGAAATCAAATATGATGAAAAAGTATTAGGAGATACAAAAGATATTAAAATTGAATGGGAAGCTGTAAGAAAAATATCAGATTATTTTAAATTTTCAATGAAAATTAACTGGACAATTCTACATTTAAAAGAAGTAGAAGTCCAAAGAGATGGAAAAAAAGTAAAGACAGACTCAGGAGAATTTGAGATTAAACTAAAAGGTATATTAATAAAGGATTATGAAAATAAATGGGAAGACCATCCCTTTTGGAAATTTTGGAGGGGGGTATATGACAGATATATTATAAGAACAAGAATATCACAATATGAAGATAAGTTATTTGAAGAATGTGATGAATTTCTTGCCCAGTGCAAATCATTCCTTGCTTTAGAAGGAAAACGATGATTATATTGTCTTACAAAAATATTTATATATAGATTCTAATGAATCTGTGTATGAAAAAAAGAATTTCCATTATATTTATAATAGTCCTTGCATTTATATTGCCTGCTATATGTGCTATTAGCTTGGATATTAATGCAAAAGCAATTTCTCAATTAGCTATAAGAGATATAAACGAACCTGCAATATTTGAGCTAACAATAAAGAATAATGGAGAAGCTGAAAACTTTGAAATATATTCATTAGCAGGGATTGATATTTCTCCAAAAACATTTTTTATTAATGATAGTGAAACAAAAAAAATAAAAATAGAGCTTATGCCACAGGATTCTTTCAAGAGTATGGGTTATTATACTTTTGAATATACAATAAAAGGAGATTCTGGGTTACGAAAAGAAATTTTAACAATAAATCTTATTAATCTTGAACAAGCTTTTTCATTAAAAGCAGACAATATACAGCCTGGAGATGAAAATGTCTATGTTTATATAAAAAACTTAGCAGGCATTGGTTTTAAAAATATAAATGCAAAAATAAATTCTGCACTTTTTACAAGCGAAGAAAATTTTGATTTAAGTGCAAACGAAGAAAAAACATTTGAGATAAAGCTTGATAATGAAAAAATAAAAACATTATCTGCAGGGCCCTATATTATAAATACAAAACTAACATTAAAGAATGAAACAGCAAATATAGAATCTATAGTTAAATTTCTAGAACAGGAAGGAATAGAGACTACTGAAAACAAAGAAAAAGGAATAATAACAAGATATGAAGTAATAAAGAAAAATCAAGGGAATGTTCCAAAATTAGTCAAAGTTGCAGTAACCAAAGATATAATCTCTTATTTATTCACAACTTCAAATATTAATCCTACAGAAACAAATCTTAATGGTTTAAAAATTAATTATGTTTGGGAAAAAGAAATAATACCAAATGAAGAATTCAGAGTCGTTGTAAGAACAAACTGGCTGTTTCCTATAATAATTATAATATTGATAATTATATTTTATATTTTTATTAAAAAATTAATTGAAAGAGATTTAATAATAAGAAAAAAAGTGTCTTTTGTTAAAACAAGAGGAGGAGAGTTTGCATTAAAAGTAACTTTAAGGATAAGGGCAAAGAAATTTATTGAAAGAATACATGTCGTTGATAAATTACCTCCTTTAGTAGGGTTATATAATAGATTTGGAGCAGTTTCTCCAGATAAAATAGATGAAAAAAATAAAAGATTAGAATGGGACATTGAATCATTAAACACTGGAGAAGAAAGAATATTTAGTTATATAATTTATTCTAAAATAGGTGTTGTTGGTAAATTTGAACTTCCATGCGCACGCATTACATATGAAAAACAGGGAAAATTAAAAGAAGACACCTCAAACAGGAGTTTTTATATAAATGAGCCAAAGATAGAGGTTTAATTAATTATTTGTAGATTCTATAATCTTAATATTATATCAGCCGATAATATAATAATTAGTAAGCTATAATCTAATATTATCGAGTAAAAACTTAAGCAAAGAATATTAATAAATAATCAAAAAAATCCCTCCGGCAAGAATCGAACTTGCTTTAAGCGGTCTACAGCCGCCTGTAATAACCATTATACGACAGAGGGTTAATTTTAATAGAAATATATTGTTTAAAAAATCTTCTATTTTGATTTTTTAAGCCACAAAAATTTGAATTTATGAAAATTTTTGATGTTTTTAAAGATATTGATTTAATTTATTAAAAAATCAATGAACTTGAAATCCAAATTCACTTAGATACATTCTCATATCTTTTGCTGTTAACAATACTCTGGCTATTGCATCTCTTCCTGTATAAGCACTTTCTAAATAATATGTTCCAGGAGTTGTAAATCTAACATTAGGTACAAGAATATCTCCTGCCTGCTCAGGTTTAAAAAGCTGGATTATACCAAGAGCACTCATGAGCAAGACTTCTAAATCTTCATTTGATTCTTTTGTTTTTTTATCTGGTTCTTTTGGTTTTTTTATTTTCCTTATTAATCTTAATTCATAAACAGGTTTTAAATCAGGTTTTAAATCCATGTCTTTAAAATTATCAATCCATTTATCAAATTGTGCTAATAAAAATGGGGGTAATGAATCATGATAACTAGGATAATAACCAGGCAATTCAATCTTTAAACTGCCTTTTCCAAATAAAACCCAGTCTCCCCTGACTATAGATAAATCTCTCAATAGTTCTGGAGAATCTTTAGTTATTATTTTTACAAGTTTATTTTCAGGCATAAATAAACTTAAGATTATTAATTTATAATTATTATTGTAATCGATGATTATCTTTTATTTTTTGTAGGATCAGGAATAGGTTTGTTTTCCCATCGCTTTAAATTGCTTCCTTCTATTGCACTAGGAGAAGAACCATTTGTTCCTATATGAAGCCTTTTTGGTTGTGAAAAAATAATTTT
>CAYGVK010000032.1:0-6047 GCA_964353375.1 Candidatus Woesearchaeota archaeon | reverse complement strand
TACCATGTTCATATAATTTTGAGGCTTTGTTAATGGCTGCTTTCCTGAAAACATCCTGTATATATGTTTTTAAGTTTCCTGAAAGATTTTGAATTATATTTCTTAAATAATGTATTTCTTTGTCAAATGCTTCATAATCCTTTTTTTCCAATGCTTTTATTGAGTTTTTTATTCCATTTACATATTGATTATAGAATTTTGACCAGCCCTGGAGTTTTCTATATTCTTCTCTTTCAAGAATCTTGCTTAAAGAATATATAATTACTGCAATAGAAATTGAAGTTGTATCTTGTTCAATAGAAGCTGTATGTATTACATGGTCGCTTAAATCTTTTATTTCAGTTGCATTTCCTTGTTTTAAAGCTTCAAGGACTTTTTTCAAAACATCTAATACATGACTTGCCTCTTTCATGAATTAAAGAATAAAGGTAATTATTTAAAGGTTTTTGAAGAAAGTTATGTTTATTCTATATTAGATAATTTATTAAATATCTTCTAATTAATAACATCATGAAAATCATATTAGATACAAACTTTTTGATATATTGTGCAGAGCAAAGAATAGATTATAAGTTTGGGATTGACATGCTTTTGAATGAATATTATGAGTTAGTTGTGCCTATACAGGTTTTGCATGAATTAGGAGATTTAAAAAAGAGCAAAAAAAAGAGTATTAGGCGAGCAGCAAAAATTGCAATTGAACTTATTTATCATAATAATATTGAAATTATTGACAGCAAGGGGAAAAATGCTGATGAAGCAATAATAAAGCTTTCAAAAGGAAATATAATAGCAACATTGGATAAAGAAATAAGAGACAAAGTTGAGAGAGTTATAACTGTAAGCAAGGACAAAAAATTCAGGTTAATGGAATGAAAAGATTTAAAAATTCATCTTTTATCATATTAACATGTTCTATGAAGTTGAAGTTGAGGATTATGTAAGAGTAGAGCCTAAGCTTTTTGGGCTTAAAACTAGCGATGCTGTTGAAAAACAACTGCAAGAAACTTATTTAGATTATCATGATAAAGAAATAGGGGAGGTTATAGGTGTTATTTCTGTATTGGAAGTTGGCGATGGAGTAATTGTTCCAGGAGACGGGGCTGCTTATTATAATTCAAGGTTTAAACTAATTGTATGGAAGCCTGAATTGCAGGAATTGGTTTATTGCATTGTTGATGAAATAACTAATTTTGGTGCTTTTATGAATTTAGGAGTTATGAAAGGAATGATACATATAAGCCAGACAATGGATGATTATGTTTCTTTTTCAACAACAAACACTTTATTAGGAAAATCATCTAAAAAAGTTTTGAAAAAAGGAGATGCCTGCTTGGCAAGAATTGTTGCTTTGTCTTATAAAGGAGATGCTCCTAAAATAGGATTGACAATGAGACAGCCTGGTTTAGGGAAATTAGAATGGATTAAAGATGAAAAAAAGAAATCAACGTCAAGTGTAAGAAAAACTGAAAAAATTGAAAAAGAAATTAAAAAGGAAAGGAAAACTAAGGGAGGAAAGAAATAAGATGCCAATTGAATTTGAAATTAATAACATTATGGGAGTACAAGAAGTAAGAAGAAGAATTGGAGCATTAAGCAGATTTTGTAGTTATAATATTTCTTATACGCCTACTGGAGAAGATTTACCAGTTGATTGTGGAATGGGCGTTCATCCAGATGCAATTGTCGGCACTTTGTTAAAATTATGTATGGGAACAGGATTAGTAAGGATTAGTCTTAGTAAACCTGTTTTAATATAAAAATGTCAAAAGAAAAAGCATGCAAAAATTGCAGATTAATATATGAAGGAGAAAAATGCCCTAATTGTGACAGCAAAGATTCAAGCGAGACATGGAAAGGAATAGTTGAAATAACAAGTCCTGAAAACTCTGAAATTGCAAAAAGCCTTAAAATAAATAAAAAAGGAACATATGCAATTAAGATTTGAAATCTTAATTGGTTATATTTTAATAATCAAAAAATACTTTAGAGGCGTGATGAGGAGATAAGAAGAGCAGAGTGGAAAGCAAGGGAGATTAAAAATTAATATAAAAAATAAATAATAAAAATGGAAATAAAAATAGACAGCAGGAATGAATTATTTAAAAGAAATGAAATAGAAGCTGTTTTAAACAGCAATAGCAATCCTAGTTTTGATGAAGTTAGAAAACTTTTATCTGAAAGATTTAAAAAACCAGAGGAAAACATAGATGTGAGAAATATTTTAAATAACTTTGGCAGCCATAATTTTATGATTTTTGCAAATATATATGATACAAAAGAAAATAAGCAAGCTTGTGAGCAAAAAACAAGAAAACAAAAAATAGCTGAAAAAGAAGCTAAAAAGCAAAAAACTGAAACTAAAAAACCTGCTGAAAAGCCTATAGAGAAAACCCAAGTTTTATAAATAATTCTTACTTATGAAAAATATGAAAGAGTTGAGAAGACTTGAAAAAGAACTTGATGAAGATTTAGAGAATGTTGAAAAATGGATTTTGGCAAGAAGAAAGTTTTTTATAAAATTGTTTTGGGTTGTTTTAATTATAGTGGTTATTTTAATTGCTTCTAATTTATTATTAGATTAAGGAAAGATATAAAAACCTCAATTTTCATGTGATTTTATATTTTAATATAAAATCTTTATTAACAATGGCAAAAGAAAGAAAACCAAAGGCAGGGGGAGGAAGCAAAAGAAAGAGAAAGAAAAAACTTGCTTCTGCAAAATGGAAAAAATATACAATTCAGGGAGATTCTATTAAAAGGCAGTCTAATTGCCCAAGGTGCGGACCAGGTGTTTTTTTAGCAAAACATAAAGGAAGATTATATTGCGGTAAGTGCCATTATACTGAATTTATAAAAGAAGTTTAGTTTATATTATTATTTTTATCTTTTTGTTATTTTGTAATATTTATTAATTCTATGCATAACTACGCGTTTTATTTATTTCCTCAAGTTATAAAGTTTTACTTCTTCTCGCATATTATATTTTGATTACTAATTTTTATATATATTGATTTTCTACTCTTAAACTAACTTATTATATTGGGAATTGTCTTTTATTATTAATCTATTAATATTTGTTAATTTAGAATTATCAATTTATCAGATTATTGTTTTTATTAAATAAGCATTGTTAAGTGCGAACATTGTTATTTGTTAGAATTATAATATTATTTAAGAATTATTGGTATGAGTTATTGATAAAAGAATTATGAAAAAGTGGGCCAGATACTAAATAATAAATGGCGTAATCCACTAAAAACCTTGTTTTTTATAAAATATTTATTTTTTAATTTTAAACCCGAGAAGGCCAATACCACTCCAAAAGGAATGTCTTGGCTCTTCTGGGAAAAAGAGGTGATATTAAATATAGGCATATGTCATATATAAATCTTTCGGTTGTTATAACTATGTAATGACATCACCTATTTTGGGTTTATGGCATTTTTTTATTTTAGGGTTTAATTATTGATTTAAAAGACTTTATAAGTTTAATTGTTCTGAAAGATATATGGGATTTGAAGAGTTTCTACCCTTAAATGAAGAAAAAGAATTAGAAGATGCATTAAAAACAAGTGAAAGAGCAAAGAGTTTAGATGAAAACAAAAATGAAAAGCTTGGGCATATGCATGTATATGATATTATAACAGGAAAAAGCCCTGACTGGCAGACACTTATATATGAATTAGTACACACAGAACAATTGGATCCATGGGATTTGGATATTTGCTTTCTTTCTAACAAGTATTTTGAGAAAATACATGAAATGGAAGAAACTGATTTTTATATATCAAGCAAGGTTTTGCTTGCTCTGGCTTTATTATTAAGAATAAAATCAGAGTTTTTATTAAATAAATACATAAGAAGCATAGATGATATTTTGTTTGGAAAAAAAGATGAAAATAAATATGTTATGGAAAGAATTGAAATAGATGAAAACGAGCTTCCTATTTTGATTCCAAAAACTCCTTTGCCAAGGCAGAGAAGAGTAAGTTTAAATGAGTTAATAGAAGCTTTGAACAAGGCTATAAACACAGAATCAAGGAGAATAAAAAAAGAAATCAGGTTTAAAAGAGCTGAAAAACTTGCAGCAATAAATCTTCCTGAATTTAATAGAATAAGTTTGAGAGATAGGATAAGGCAGTTTTATGCAAGTATTTTAACTGCTTTAAAGAAAAAACCGGTTTTAGAAAAAGTTTCATATACTGATTTTACAAAAGAAAACAAAGAACAAAAATTAGCTTATTTTTTGCCTTTATTGCATTTGACAACAAGCAAGAAATTATGGCTAGAACAAGAAAATCATTTAAGCGAAATATGGATTTACCTTTATAATTATTTTGAAAAAAACAGAGATAAGTTTTTGGAAAATTTAGAAGAAAATATTGAAGAAATGCAAGAAGAATTAAGCGAAAATATTGATGAAAACAAGAGTGATAAATTGAAAAAATCAAGAAATAAAAAGAAATTGTTAAGAGAAGAAGTTGAAGAAGAACTAAAAAAAGAACTTAAGGAAATTTCAAAAGATATAAAAACAAATTAAAAATTAAAATTATCAAGAAGTTCAAAAAAATCTTTTTTGCTGATTATTTTATCAACCTCGCTTAAACCTCTTTCTTCTACCATTTTAATAAAAGCTTGCTTTTTATATTTCTTTTTTAACCCTGCTATAAATGGAAGCCTTTCATCATCCCATCCTGTGTATTCTCCCTTTTCAATTTCCTGTCTTATTTTAGTTGTTGAAAGTTCTAAATCTTTGAAATGCAATCTTCCAATAAAATAAACTTCTGGATATTGTTTTAATAAACCCAAAACTGTATAAATCATTTTTTGTCTTTGTGCATTGTCTTTATGGTCTTTTCCTCTTATACTGTGTGTTATTTTATATTCAATATCATCAACAGCAACACTTAAATTCATTAAAGGCCAAACCCTGAATTTGTTTTTTTGAATTGGATGTGAAGTTTCATTTATTCTTGCTAATGGGAAATCTCTAAAAGCAGGATTTTTTAGTTTTAAATCTGACTTAAATCTTAAAACAGCTTGTCCTTGTTTATATTCTCTTTTATCCAGCATTTTTTTCCATCTTTTAATATTTTCATTAACACTTAATCTTCTACATTTACAAGCTTTTGATTTTAATAATAATTTTTTAAATTCGTCAGGATTACAATCACAAACATAAGCTTTGTTTTTATTAATTAATTTTTCAATATACTTGTAATAAATTTGTAATCTATTTGACTGTATAATTATTTCTTGTATATTGTCAAAAATCCATTTAGCATCTTCTTTTAGCATTTTATACGCTGGCTTGTAAATATTATCTGGATTTGTATCTTCTATTCTAAAATAAAATTTTCCTTTGTATTTTTTAGCATATAATGAATTATATAATCCTGTGATAATATGCCCAATGTGCAATGGGCCTGAAGCAGAAGGAGAAAATCGTGTTGCGAATTTTCCTATTTTAACATTTTTAAGTTCAGGAAGTCCGTGCCTTTGTTTTCTTTTTGTAATTAATTTTTTATGTTCTTCAAATAAATACTTTTGTTCTTCTTTTGAAAAACCATTAATTTCTTTAACTATTAATTGAACATCTTTTATTATTGTTTTAACTTTATCTTTTTTCAAGCCATGGTTAAACAAGGCATTTATAACTGCTCCTTCAACTGATTTTCCATTATGTTCAAGTGCATTTTTTAATGCATATGCTTTTATTAATTCTTTATTAACCATTATAAAACTAACTAAATATTATATATAAATGTTAATACTTTTGTTCTTTATTAACTCAAGTTACTTTTTTATTATTAAAATATGTTAAGAAACAGCAGAGCTGAGTAAGTTCACTAGAAGAGTAATAAGCAAGGAAGATTATATATTAATAAATAAAGTAATAATAAATAAATACATAATGTTTATAAACTAAAATATCATTAATAGATTAAGAATTTAGTATTAAACTAAAAAGAGTGTGAAAGGAGGTAATTATTAAATGAAATCTAGAAAAGCACAATCACAGATTATTACAACTGTATTGTTAA
>CAYGVK010000031.1:0-6721 GCA_964353375.1 Candidatus Woesearchaeota archaeon | reverse complement strand
ATGGCTCATCAATATTTACTAATTTTAAATCTCTTAAAAATTTAGTGAAAAACCTTGCATAAATTAAGTGCATGCAAGCATGTTCTGCTCCTCCAATATATTGGTCAACAGGCATCCAATAACCTGCTTTTTTGCTATCAAATGGCTTTTTCTTGTTTTTATTATCACAATATCTTAAATAATACCACGAAGAATCAAAAAAAGTATCTATTGTATCTGTTTCTCTTCTAGCTTTTCCTTTGCATTTAGGACATTTAACATTTAAAAATTTTTTATTAGTTTCAAGAGGATTTCCTTTTCCAAACTTAACTTTTTCAGGCAATTTTATAGGCAAGTCTTTCTCCTCTACTGGCACGATACCGCACTTATCGCAGTAAATAACAGGAATTGGTGTTCCCCAATATCTTTGTCTTGAAATCAACCAATCTTTTAACTTATAATTTATTGTTTTTCTTGCTAATTTTTTTGAAATTAAGAATTTTGTAATTTCTTCTTTTGCTTTTTCACTATCTAAATTATTAAATTGATGTGAATTGATTAAAATCCCATTATCTGTAAATGCTTTTTCTTTTATATTGCCTCCTTTTATAACTTCTCTAATTTCAATTCTATACTTCTTTGCAAATTCAAAGTCTCGTTGATCATGGCTAGGAACAGCCATTACCATTCCACTTCCATAATCAGCTAAAACAAAATTTCCAACCCAAATAGGTATTTTCTCATTATTAATAGGATTTATAGCATAACTTCCTGTGAATGCTCCTTCTTTGTCTAAAATATCTTTTTCAGAAGTTGATTTTATTTTTTTCAAAAACTTTTCAACTTCATGCTTTTGCTCTTCAGTTACTAATTCTTTTAATTTAGGATGCTGTGCAGATATAACCATAAATGTAACTCCATAAATAGTATCTGGCCTTGTTGTAAATATTGCCCATTTTTTATTATTAATATAAAAATCAATCTCAGTCCCATGACTTTTTCCAATCCAATTTTTCTGCATAATTTTAATTCTTTCAGGCCATTGCAATTTATCAATATCCTTTAATAATTCATCTGAATATTTTGTTGTTTTAATAAACCATTGTTCTAAATTTCTAATTTCAACTTCTGTATCTTCATGTCTCCAACAATAACCATTATGAACTTGCTCATTTGCAAGAACAGTCTGGCACTTTTCACACCAATTTACGCTTGCTTTTTTTCTATAAGCAATTCCTTTTTTCAGCATTTGAAGAAAAAACCATTGATTCCATTTATAATATTCAGGATTATGGCTCCATAAAATTCTATTCCAATCATAACTTAATCCTAATTCCTTCTGTTGTTTAATATAATTTTTAATAGCTGTTTCTGTAAATTTTTTAGGATGTGATTTAGCTTGAATTGCTGCATTTTCAGCAGGCAAGCCAAAACTATCATAACCCATAGGATATAATACATTAAAACCCTGCATTCTCTTAAATCTTGCATATATATCTCCTATTGTATAATTCAAAGCATGCCCCATATGCAATCCAGAAGAACTTGGATAAGGATACATTTCTAAAACATAAAACTTCTTTTTTCCTTTTCCTATTTTTTCATTAACTTGAAAAGCCCTTGCTTTTTCCCACTTTTTCTGCCATTTTTTTTCTATTGTTTTAAAATTGATTGTCATGTTTATATTATGATTTTCAAGGTTTTAAATTTATTTAAAAACAGGAGTTCCATAATCATAAAAAGTTACTTCTCTAGCGCCTTCTGGTATTGGAATAAATCCCTCATTAGGATCTCCTCTTCCTCCTGAATAAAAAATAAAAACTACATTAAAATGAGTCCTAAGAGTACTAGCTCCCCCAGGTATATCAATCCTTACTCCTCTTTCTAATTCTCTTCCACATAAATAAACAGGTTTTCCATTATCTAATCCCATTATATACTCCTCTATTAGCTATAAACATGCTCTCTAAAAACATAGAGAGGAATTATAAAACTAATAGAATTAAAACCAATAAGATACTGCTTAAACTTAATTTCTTATCAGTTTTCATGCTTATTTAAAAAACCAATTATTTATAAATTTATTCCTCAGAGAATATTACTCTAAATCCTGGAAAATATCTTCTTGCAACACCTCTTGCTCTTCTAACTAATTGCTGAGTTGTATTAAATCCCTCAACCATATCTCCAACCTCATATCCATGATATCTGTCTTTATATTCTCTTATTTCATCTGCCGTTATCAGCCTATGTAACTCAATTTTTCTTAAAATTATAGGTAAATCTCCTCCATAAACAGAAGCATGTGTTCCATCTTCTATAAAATGTAAATGTGGAAGTAAAAGATGTCCATAAAAATGAATTGCATTCAGAGATCTTCCTCTCCAAGTTGTGATTTCTAATTCTAAAGCATCTCTTGGATGAGAAGGATAATTAGGGATAGATAAAGTATACTTTTTATCACCAACCATAAGTTCATGACCATCATGTCTTAAAAATAAGTCCAAAGGCAATTTATGTTCTAAATCTATATCTCTGACTTCTGCACGTTCTACACTTAAAGGAAATGGAAAATCCTTTAATTCTTCAGGTTTTTTTGTTTGTTCTTTCATTTTATATTCTCAGAAATAACTGAGGTTAACCACCCCAAAAAAATGAGTAAATTTGTCTTTTTAAGTTTTTGCTTAATCATCACATCGCTCGCGCTCCTGCACATCGCACTCGCTCGCTATTTGTAACACTAATGTTATAATTGAATGGCGAGGAGCGAGTGGAACGAGCGACGAGTCTAATAAGCGAGCCCGAAGGGCGAGCGAGTGAAGCAACCTTTAAATAATCTTTTTAATTATCCTAAATATGTTCAAAATCAATTTATCATCAAACAGAATTTTTTCAAATTCAAAAGAAGCTATTAATTTATCATCTAACAGAAAATTTGGAGAATATAAAGAAGGAAAAGTAATTTACCTTCCATACGAAGTATTATATTTATTAGAAAACAAAAAGGCAGAAATCTTTTTTAAAGATAAAAAACTCTCAAAAGAGCAAGTATTTTCAAAACTAAAAAAATTAAAAGATTTTGAAATAAATTATTTGGTTTTCAAAGACTTAAGAAACAAAGGCTATATTGTAAAAACAGCTTTAAAATTTGGAGAAGAATTCAGAGTTTATAAAAAACAAGATAAACATGCAAGATGGCTTGTTTATTCTATATCTGAACTTAAAAAAATCAACTGGCATGAATTCTCATCTAAAAACAGAATTGCCCACTCAACAAATAAAAAACTTTTGATTGCCTTGGTAGATAAACAAGAAGATATTAATTATTATGAAATTTCTTAGATAAAACCATAAAAGCTATATAAAAAACTGAAAATTCATATCCTTTATATCTATTATCATAAAGACATAAAATAATTATTAACAAGAATTTAATAAATATTAATAATAATCAAAGTAATCAAGTTATCGGGGACCCTATAATAATGATTAATAACCAATAAATTTAATGACAATTAAATTTATTAACATAATTGCTATAAACTATTTATGCTAGAAAAAACTGAAACACATTCAAAAATATTATCTATAATAAAAGAAAGAGGCCCAAGCTTACCTATTCAAATATCAAAACGATTAGGAATGAGCTCATTATTTGTATCTGCTTTTTTATCAGAATTAGCAGGAGAACATAAACTAAGAATAAGTAGTTTAAAAGTAGGTGGCTCTCCTTTATATTATTTGTCTGGACAAGAAGAACAGCTTGAAAACTTCAAACAATATTTAAATAACAAAGAAATAGAAGCTTTTAATTTATTGAAAAATAAACAGGTTTTAAAAGATTCTGAACAAGAGCCTGCTATAAGAGTAGCATTAAGAGCCTTAAGAGATTTTGCAAAAGGATTTAAAAAAAATGATGAGATTTATTGGAGATTTCATACAATTTTAGAACAAGAAATAGAAAAATACCTAAAACCAAAAAGAGAATTAAAGCAAAAACAAGAAAAACCAATAAAAGAGCAAAAACAAATATTAATTAAAAAAACACTTAAACCAGCAAAACAAGAGCAAATTACCATATTCCAAAATCCATTAGTAGTAAAAGAAAAAACAAAACAAAAGCCAAAATCATCTTTTGTCCAGAAAATTATAAATTCGCTTATTTTTAAATATAAAATAATTGAAGAAAAAAAATATAAGAAAAATGAATATAATTGTATAATTTCTATCAAGTCAGAGCTTGGCAGTATAAAATTTTTAACTCAGGCAAAAGACAAAAAAACAATTTTAGATAATGATATTAAAAAACTTCTTTCAAATGCCCAAAAAATCCCTCTTCCAGCTTTATTAATATATACAGGCAATTTGTCAAAAAAAGCACAGGATTTTGCAGAGAAATACTCTTCTATACTTAAAATATTAAAGATAAACTAAAACAACAAACTTTAAAAATCATAGAAATAAGATATAAATATGGGAAGAATAAAATCAAAGATTATTAAAAAAACAGCTGCCCAATTAGCAGAGCAAGAACCTGCTTTTACAACTGATTTTGAAATTAATAAGAAAATTCTAAAAAATGCTTTTTTTAGCAAAAAAGTAAGAAACAGAGTAGCAGGACATATTGTCAGGTTGAAAAAACAACCAAAGTTAACTAAATAACAGGAGGTAAAAAAATGACAGAATTTGAAGAAAACAATGAAACAGTTGAGCAAGAAACTGGAAAACACAAAACTAAGGAAAAAACAGAAGATGACAATATAGTTTTTATTGGTGAAAAACCATTTATGAACTATGTTAACAGTGTTAATGTCCAGTTTATGGAAAAAGGACAAAAACAAGTAATAATAAAAGCAAGAGGAAGATTTACAGCAAGAGCAATAGATGTTGCAGAAGTAACAAGAAAAAGATTTCTAAAACAGGAAAATATACAGATAAAAGATATCAAAATAGACAGCGAGGACTTTGAAAACAAAGAAGGAAAAAGAATCAGTGTTTCGACAATAGAAATAGTATTAACAAGGAAATAATTTATTTTTTTATTTTTCTTTTTATTTTTTTAGTTTTTACAGATTTTTCTTCAATTAAGACTGGCTTATGCTTAAATAGTTTTTCATCTATTTCTTTTATTTTTTTATAAATAAAATTAATTTTATAATACATTCTTAGCTTAAATATCGCACTTATTATTAAAATGATGATATAAACTAAAATAACAATTCCTATTGCTTCTAAAACTCCAAAAAGTGCAGCCATTTTCTCACTGACTTCAGAACTTATATTGCCTAAAGTAGAATTACTAAAATTGCCAATTCCTAAAATATCTAATATCACCATTTTTATTTATACCTAAAATGAGTAAATAACAAATCTTTTTAAACATTGATATTTTTACAATTTTGACTCTGTAGATCAGTGGTTAGAGTACGGCTGTATAGCTCAGCGGTAGAGTACCTGTCTCATAAGCAGGGGGTCCCAAGTTCAACTCTTGGTACAGCCATAATATTTATTCAGCTTCTCAAGTTGTTTAGGATTAACAAAACCTATTCTTTTTATAAATTTCTTAAGGTTACCTCTTCCATTAATTTGAAGTCTATATATCTCTTGGCGATTAGGATACCCCTTGTTTTTACACTCTTTTCTCCTTTTTGCTTTATAAAAATTACATTTGATTTCTTTAGAATTAATAAAGTTGCTTATCTCCCTAAGCAAAGCAGAGGAAATACTTGTCGCTTCAACTCTTGGGTATAAGGTACCATTGTTATCAGTTAAAACAAGAGAACCATCTGTTGCAAAAAATCCCTGAAGCACATATTTAACTAAATTTTTGTTATAAAATTGTTTTGGAATGAATAGACCGGCTCCTTTTTTACCAATAGGAAAACCGAAACTCGCTATAAAATCAAAGAGACTATTCTTTACAAAATTTAAGTCTATTGTGTTCTTTTTATTTCTAAATTTAATTGGAATATCTTTCCCTATTAAACTCCTAATTATGGGTTTAACAACTTTTTCAAAAAAAGGGATATCATCAACCATGCTACCTGATATAACAACAAACTTTTTCTTTCCATAAACTAAACTCAAACAACCATCTCCTAACATAACCCCATAAAGAAATGCAAAATTTCTGCTTAATTTAAGAGCCATAATCAAATAAAGTTGGGCTTATTTAAATACCTTTGCTCTCATAAATCTCGAATGTAATATATCAGAGTTATAGATAAAAATAAGGCAGAGGCCGGGAGTTCAATCCTCCCCAGAGTCATTTTAAATACCATTTAATCTTCTTTAATCTTTTCAACCCTATAAAACCGAATTTCAGAATTCTTCCAGGCATCTTTGTCTAAACCTGCTTTTAAACTTAAATGCTCTAAAAATTGTTTTTTATCAGAAATCTGCTCCCATACTTGTGGCAAGAAAGTAGAAGAAAAACCATTTTTCATTAGGATAATTCCCATTTTCTTGTCGATTTTTTTCAATAGCTCTTTATCGTCTTTAAATTCTAATTTTTCTGGCTTTGTCAAAACAGAAACTTCAATTTTAATTTTTTTTAATTCATTTTCTTGTAAAGGCATAAATCTAAAATCATGAAATCCTGCATTTATTGAATTTTCAATCACATCTTTCCAAAGTTCCCTGCAAGCATTTAAACTTCCAACACATCCTCTTAATTCTCTATTTTCAATTAAAGTAACAAAACATGCTTTTTTTTCTTTAAATTTTTTTTTAATTTCTTCAG
>CAYGVK010000030.1:0-7089 GCA_964353375.1 Candidatus Woesearchaeota archaeon | reverse complement strand
TTAATATTTTTAATATATTTTTTAATTTCATTTGATATTTTATGTTTAGGAAATTCAAGTAAATCATCATGCAATGTATCATAAACATTTTCTACATTATTATCAAATTTAATAGTAATATCTTGTAATTTATTTTTTACATCATCTGTTAAATGATAAAAATTTTTATCATATTCATTTTTTTTAAATTCAGGTTCTTTTTTTTCAGGTTCTTTCTCGCCGCCTATTTCGCCTTTAGGCTTTTGATAAAAATAAATAAATCCTTTACCAGAGGTTTTTGGTACTCTTTTATAATATTTATGCCCTGCACGCTCCTGGCCTGCTTTATGCATTTCTTCTTCTTTTTTAAAATCTTCTTTCTCTTTCAATTGTTGTTCTATCGCTTTTTTAAATTTTTCTTTTCCGTACTTGACTAATGTTCCTTTGGCCCTTTCTATTATATCTTTGGCATTCTTCCCATATCCCGAAGATATTGGTAAACCTGTTTTCCTTTCTATAACAAAATATTTAGTATGAGCAGATCCTTCAGGTTTATTCTTTATAATTATTAAATCTTCGCCCCAAACCCTAAAAGCATTCAATACGTTTTCTGGTTTTACTTTTTCTTTTCGATAGCCTTCCGCAGTATCTAGTCTCCTCTCTATTCCTTCTTTATCAATTTTTATTTTCTCCCATCCTTGGGATGCAATGCTTTTTTCTTCTTCATCTGCTTCTTCTTTCGATTGAGCGTCTATTAGTTCTTGATCTGATTTTTTTTCAGGTTCTTTTTTCTCAGGTTCTTTCTCACCACCTGTTTCTTTCTCTTTTTGTTTATATTCTTCATACTCATGTTCTGCTATTGTTTTTATATTAGTGGCAGTTTTACCTTTTTCAGTTAAACTTATCGAATATCCTTGTTTTGAATTTCCCCAAATATTTGCATAACCCAATGATTCCAGTTCTCTTGCCGCTTTAAAATCTTTTTCTTTTTTACCTAACATCATGTGTTTTCCAGTATCTTTAAATGTATCCGCAGTATGTCCTAATAAATTTTTGGCATAATCACTTATTTTAAAATCATTCTTAAATTCTTCTTTCTCTCCCCCTGCTTCGCCTTTAGGCTTTTGGTCTTCTTCATCATCTTCATTTTCATTGAGATTTTTACGAAGACTATCCATAGACCAATGAGAATCTCTTTTCGCCCATTTTTGAGCTTCATCTTTATTTTTGAAAAGATTACCTCCTTTACCACCAATACCACCACCAATTATTGTTTCACTTTCTCCATTATATGTTCTTTTAACTTTAGCATAATTATCTTCTTCTATAATTTCATATTTAGCCTCATTTTTACCAATAAATGAATTGCTTTCAGATTCTTTTTTTTCAGGTTCTTTCTTTTCTTCTTTCTTTTCAGAATGATTTTTAATCCATTCATCTATGCCCAACATTCTGGAATTAGCTATTTTTTTTTCTGTATTTCCTAAAGTTCCTTTTTCTTTATATTTTAAAACCAAATGTGCTGTTTTTAATTTAGCTTGTTTAGCTTTATCAATATCATATTGGTGATTACCCATCCAGTTTTGAATAGCAGTAAATTCGTATGAATCTTTTCCAGCATCTTTAACTAAAGACATTGCTTCTGCCAAATCCTTTTCGTTTTTATCTTCTTTTTTTTCGGGTTCTTTCTCACCACCTGCTTCGCCTTTAGGCTTTTGATAAAAATAAATAAACCCTTTACCAGAGGTTTTTGGTACTCTTTTATAATACTTATGCCCTGCGCGCTCCTGGCCAAAGGCCTTATCCATTCTTATAAACAAATTATCAAATATTTTAACAAAAGTTTTTTTTAATGGCATTTCATTCATCTTTTTCTCCATTTCTTTGAGATATGTATAATATTCTGAATTTTCGTCTAAATGATCTTTGGCAATATGTTCATAAATTTCTTTTTCAGAAGGAAATTTTCCATTCTTTTTTAAATATGATTTTATAAAATCTACAGTTCCTTTATGTTCAAATTCAATTTTTATTCCTTCCTCTAATTGAGAGGCTTTTTCCATTTTTTTAGCAGGCTCAAATCCAATATTCTTAACATTATGCTTTTTCAACCATTCCCTAGCCTCTTCTGCCGTATATTGGTCAATATCAAATCTATAAGTTTGAGTAGTTGTTGTTGATTGTCCTTTCAATTTGCCTACAATAATTCTTATGCCAGGCGCAATACTTTTACTGCGAAAAGAATTTTCTTCAAATTTTCCAGGGTCAAGGACTCTTGCGGCATGTTCATTCGGAAATGGCATATTCTCACCAAACTTTCCATATTGGAATTCGTTTTAAATATAAATCAATCGCTTTTTGCATTTCATTCGTTTTCCTTAATTCGTCAAAAAAATTATCAAATAATTTATTTATTTTTTCTCTCAACTCACCTTGCGGATAAATAAAAGCTCCATCAGATTCAACAGTCTTTCTTTTGCTAGATAAATATGTGTTTTTACGATTATTATTTTCAAGCTTATCCGCTATATACGCTTCAAACGCTCTTGCGAAACACTCGTTTTTAGCATTCCAATAATCACTAGTTATTAAATCAGCAAAATGTTCAGGAACTTGATTTTTTAACGATTCTTGTGATAGTTTTGCTATTTCAGAAGCAATTTTTTCATATTTTAATTCTTTCGGAACTTTTATTTTCCAATCCCTATAATCATGAAAACCTATATGATGAGCATCAGCACCAGGTTCGCTTTCTCCACTATTCAATTGTACAAAAGGATATTTTGTATTATTTTCTTTATCACAATAATATCTTACGTTTTTTTCTTTTCCTCTTCTCCTTTTATACGTTATAGTATATATAGCTCCTTGCGGAATATTCTCTAATCCAGAAACAACCTTTTCCTCATAAGATGAACTAGAAGAAATAAATTGTGTCATATTTTTTGATAAAATATTATCTAAAAAATGTCCCCACTCATGAGCTAGGCTTCCATAGCCATTGGCACGGGTAAGATTTATCATTTTTGTACTAAATTCATAATGCGCTAACGCACCACCTCCACCGAAACTGCCCTTCCCTCTAGCACCGAAGGCGATACCCAGCTTTCCATTCGCGGTTATTTGAGATAAAGGAATATTTAAAATTTCGGATAAATCAGACATGGATTGCAAGGTCCATTGAGTATGATATTTTCTTTCTTCATCCGGCATTGAATTCCCATATTGAACTGCTTTGAATTTTGCATCATCTGACAATATTTTTTGCATTTTATCTATAGATAAATTTTCAAAAGATTTTCCGCCTTTTCTTGATACATGAGCTTCAATAAAAAGATTAACTTTTGATACGGATTTTCTTTTTATATCTCTTTTTATAGATTCAATATTTTCAGGTTTTATTAAATTAGGATTAATTCGGAAAAGCTTAGTTCCTGCATCGGCAAATTTAAAGGCTATTTCTAAGGAATCTTTTCCTACTTTAACAACCTGTCCTTTTTCTTCTGGATAAAATTTTTCATGTATAATATATTTCTCAGTTTCATCTCTTAATTCCTTAATTGTTTTGTTAATGTAATCGTATGCTTGTTGCTTTTCCGTAAAATTTGTATTATGTATTTTATTAAAATATTCTAATACATCTTTCTTTTTTGCAGACAATATTTCTATTGGTGTTATATTTGCGTTTTCTAATCCAGAGGCGAAGGCATCTAAACTAATAAATCCACTTGCTCCCGGTTCGTCTTCTATCTTATAATGAACTAATCCATCTTTGATAGATTCAATAATAATTTTATTATCAAAAGAATGTAGATTTCCTTTAGAATCCTGTAGTGTTTGAGCAACATGATATTTTTCTCCAACATCAGGCGGGGCATAAACATCAAAAACTCCATGATAAAAATGAGTTTTATACCTGAGAAAATAATGCATTTTATCTCTTATCAATTCATATTGTTTTTTGTCTTCGGGAGTATTAAATCTAGTTTTGCCAACAAATATGCTATCTTTTAAATTTTCAGTAAATATAACATTATCGCCTTTTTTCATTTTTACGTCTGCTAATTTTGTTGCTCCAAAAATCATTGTTTCAATATCATGATACGTTTTTTTATCTGCTTTAGGATCTTTTGTCAATTCAGAAGATAAAGTATCTACCATAATTTTAAATTGTTTTGTTTCTTTTTTATCCATTTTAAATAATAAACTTCTGGCTAATTTTTCTCCAGATGATATTAAACCATACAAAAATGCCGATAAAACATTTCCAATGACTTTTTCTGGATTTGAACTAAAAGTTTCTTTTGCTAAATCCAATATATCAATCACGCCCGAAGGTCCGCTTCCCTTTTTATCACTTTTAAATGGAAATATTTGAAGAAACATTTCAGCAATTCCCATATAAAAAGTTTTCGCATCAGTTGTTTCTTGATCTAGTCTGTGTATCGCCCTACAAAATTCTATATATTTTGCTCGTAATTCTGGACTATCCGGGGGTGCTTTTTGTAAAAAATCTCTAATAACATAGCTTGCTAATACCTTATATTCCGTTTCTCCATTAGTCACTCGTTCGTCTTTATTAGCTAAGCCATAATCACCTAAAAGATTTTTCTTTGTTACATAAGACCCGGCGATCCCATCCTTTTCCATCTGATTTATATCAATATTTAATTTTTCATAAGTATCAAAATTATGTCGGGCCGCTCCAAAAACATCCTGCCCGACATTTAAAACTTCTGCTGGTTTTTCATTGTAATATCCTTGTCTAGCGGCAATTTCTTCCGCCTCGTTTTGTTCTTCTTTTATCTTTTTATCTCGTTTTTCTTTTGCAACTACTTCGCCTTCTTCAAAAAATAATTTATATGTAGAAATAGCCCTTATCGGAAAAACATATTCAAATTTTTCTTTTTCTATCATTTTACCATTAAAAAGAAGAGCATCTTCTTGCCTTTTTTTCCCATAATAATGTCCTAATTCTAAAACCTGATTAAACATGTGATAATTTTCATTCTCAAGGGCATCATAATGTTTTTCAGATAAATCTTTTATTCCCATCTCATCTAATTTATTAAAAATATAATCAGCATATTGTTTTGCCATTTCTTCATTTAATCTTATTTCACTGTCTGATTTGGCACCAGTTATATCAAAAGCTTCATTTCCTATATCTAACAATTCTTCGGTTGAAATTTGTTTTTTTTCTTTTACACCTTTTTCTTCCTTAACTTCCTTAACTTCCTTAACTTCTTTAACCTCTTCTTCGTGTTTAACTTGTTCTTTAGCTTTTCCGCCATATAATTCATTTACAAATTTCATTACAGCTAGATTTAATCCGCTACCACTACCTGTCTTTTTTTCAGTTGCTTTATGTTCGCCTGTTGAGGGTTTTTTGCCTGTGCTTTCTGTCTTTTCGGGTTTTGTTTTATTAAAAAATGCCTGCCATTTTTCTTTATGTTCAAAATAATGCTGAACATGTCTTTTCCAATCATCCCAGGTTAAGTTAAATTTAACATCTACTTTATTATCTTTATAATCTCGGTCTAGTTTTTGCATTACTTTTTTAGAATCATTAAATCCAAAAAATTGCATTATTGATTCTATCCATGTTTTTGCTTTTGGCCTAGCTTCATATTCCGCTTTTGTATAATAATAATCAAACCCTTTACCAGTTCTTTTGGGAACACGTTTATAATACTTATGGCCTGGCCGTTCTTGGCCAAAAGCTTTTGTCATGTCGGCCTCCTTTGGGTCAAAAGTTCCACGATTTCCTATCGCTGATTTTATTTGAGTAGGATGGAAAACAACATAATGATCTTTAAGCGGTTCATCTGTGTCAAAAGAGCGAGTATTTCTAATAATAATCCCATCATATCCTTCTTTTTTAGCTTTTTTAACAATTTCTGAATTAGTAGAAACAATTCCTTTTTTATCTATTATAAAGGGATTTTTTATACTTAAATAAACTGATATGATGTTTTCTCCTCCTCCTTCTTCGTTTAATAAAGAATTTAATTTTCTAAAATTTTTACCCCAAGCATCTGGATTGTTTTTAATAAATTCTTTTGCTTGACGATTTATATTTTTTTTACTATAAATAAAAGCTTCATCGGGATCGGAAGTAAAATAAATAGCTTTTGTTTTTCCAGTCTTCGCAATATTTGATGTGCCTACTTTCTCCAAATCAAAACTTATTATATTTTGTTTCGTCCCATGATAAACAACCAAAGGTTTTCCCTCTTTATCAACAACCTTGCTATCCCCAAACCATTTTTTAAATTCAGGTGTTTCTGTTTTATCTATTTTTTTAGATTCTCTCTTTTCATCTTCTTTATAAAAATACCTAAATCCACCTTTCCCATCAGATTCTTTTCGTATATATTTAGTTATACGAGCTTTTTCCATGTCTTCATAGTATTCTGGATTTTCAGATATTTTTCGGATAGCTATTTGAGCAGCCAATTTAGGATCAGAAGTATGTTGCAGTTCTATCTCTATTGCGTTACGTAATTGTTGTGGAGTATAATTTTCAAACATACTATATATAATAACATAATTCTTTTTTTTGTCAATGATTTATTCAATCATTAATTTATCAATACCCTCAGATTCTTGCATAAGTCTATCAATAGATTGTCTTTTTTCTAGTCCCTCTTCACGTTCCTTATCTGAGAAGTATTTAATGTCACTCATGACCCGTCGAATTAACATCGCTATTTGTCTCCATTTTTGACGTTCGGTTTCAAGCTTTTTTTCCTTTTCTTCAAGTTCATTCATTCTTAAATTAACACTATCAAGCTTCGCCTGAATTTCTTTGACTTTAAGGTCCCATTCGCCTTCAATCCTTAAAATCTCAGCTTTTCTCTTCTTTTCATTATCAATATTACATTGTTCCCGTTCATCTTCTCTTGCTCTTTGCAACGCTTCGTCAATTCCAATTTCCTTATCGCCTTTAAAGATTTTTAAAAGATTTTTTGACATAACACCTCTTTTGTTATTTGAAACTATTTTTAATTTCTAAATTTGTATCTAATTCTTGAATCTGTTTTTGTAATTCCTTTAATCGTAATTCAATTTTTTGTTCCTGGCAAACAATACGCAAAAGAAAAATTA
>CAYGVK010000029.1:5735-7469 GCA_964353375.1 Candidatus Woesearchaeota archaeon | reverse complement strand
ATGATTTTTTTGTTGCAATAGCAGGCATTAATTTTGCATCAGCAACAAAAAAATCATAAGTTTTGATTAACTTTCTAATATCCTTTTTATCTTTGTATCTTGGAAAATCTTCTTTTTTAATTGTAAAAACCAAATCAGATTTTTTTTCTAAAAAACCTGCTATTTTCTTATCTTTTATTTTATGAGGAAGATTGATAAAAACATTGAATGCTTCCCTTCTTATATCAAAATTTTTTAAATTTATAATTAAATCAATTGTTTGAGAAAAATTTCTTTTCTTGTCAGATTTTCTTAATTCTTTTAATGCTTCTAAAAATTTCTCTTTCGGCATTTTAACCTCCTACCTAAGTAGTTATTATTGATATAAATCAAGGGTTTTTAAAGTTATTGTATTTTAATTTTATTATTATTTGTTAATTGTTAAATATTGCCAAGCTACTTCTAGTTTCTTCTTATAACTCTCCTCTATCTTTTATATTATTTTTTAATTATTTTGTTATTAATAAATAAAATAACTGCGAAGCAGACAATAAGCGAGCCCGATGTGCAGGAGGGCGAGCGATGAATCCAAAAATTCTTAAAATATTTTTTTCAAAACATTTATAAAACATAAAAACATTTTTTTATTAGGATTGATTTAAATTTTTTATTTAAATTAAAAAAAGAGGAAAAGGAGGTAAAAATGGGAAAGACTGTAAAGCAATATGCAGCTAAAATAAGATCTCTTAAAAGACAGATTACTAGATTAGAGAAAGTAAAAAAACATGCTGCAAAAGCAAAAAAGGGTAAGAAAAAACACAGAAAACACAAAAAGAAAAAAAGATAATTTTTACTTTTATTTTTTTATTTTATAATATTTTGAATTGATTTAATCTTATTTATCTAATTCATTTAAATATTCCTTAATTCGTTCAATTACTTGTGGTATTAGAAATCTTTCAATTCTATTTTCAAAAATTTCTTTTAAAGACAAATTTTCTGTTAAATAATATTTATTTTCATTTCTTTCTATAATCATATCATCTCTTAATCTTTTCAACTGCCTTCTTATATTTGATTCAGCAAGTCCTTTTGTCTCAAGGCTGTATTTTTTTCTTAAAACTTCAGCTTTTTCTTTTATCTCTTCACTTGAAAGTTTTTTATTTTCTTTGTTAGCTTCAATTAAAACCATTAAAATATCAACTATAATATCTCTTGAATCTCCTAATTGCAATAATCCCAAACTCAAGCAGATTTTTTTAATTAAATCTCTTTTTTCTAATTTATTTGGTTTTTCATATTTTCTTAAAGTTATTTCAGTTAAAGGAAGCTCTTTCATTTTGTCATTATATAAATATTATTTTTTATAGTAAAACTTATATTTTTACCACCTTCTTTATAGTTATATCTTCTCTTAAATCTTTTCGGAAAATTTTCTTTAATAAATTTATTTAATATATTTAATTTATTTATATCCCCTCTAAACTCATTATTTAATCTTTTTTGAGTTGAAAATATTAATTTCCCCTCATAAGCTTTTTTTATTTTACCAAAAACTTTTTTTCCCATTTTCATCATTTCTTTTTCTGTTGGAAAGTATCTATCTTTAGCTAAATTGTGAAAACCAGCAATTTTATCCTTTTGTTTAAAAATTTGACGAAAAACATTACAATTATCTTTATTCAATGTGAGATTCCAAATTATTAAAGTTCCTCTGGGTTTTAGTATTCTTTTCATCTCTTTTAAAAGAATAAT
>CAYGVK010000029.1:0-5725 GCA_964353375.1 Candidatus Woesearchaeota archaeon | reverse complement strand
AATAATCTGTTTATTTTTCTTAATTTCGTGAATACCCATCTTAATTATAATTTTATCAAAAAAATTATTTTTAAATGGAGTTTTTAGAGCTGAGGAAATTACAAAATGATTAATAGGAACTTTTTTTAAATATAATCTTGCTCTTTTAATCTGTTGTTTATTCTTATCTAATACCCATAAATCTATCCTTTTTTCTTTAGATAATACTGTTTTTCCTGCTTCTCCATATCCAGACATAGAATCTAATATCCTTTCTCTTGCCTTCGGATTAACAATTTTAATAAAAGTTTTAAAATCTTTTGATTTAATCCCATGGAGAGATTTATATATTACAATACGCAAATCATAATCCTCTTTTTTCATTTTAAAGCTAAGGAATAAAGGATTAAAAATCTAACTAATATAGAAATCTTATTAAAGGGTTATTTATAAAAATAAGTATGAATAAAACAGAAGTTTATAAACATCTTGAAAGATTTAGTACAGATGATGAAAGAATTGCATATTTATCAAGAATACAAAGTACTTGGTTTGGTGCAAAGTCTTTAAGACCAGAAGATGGTGAGGAATTAAGAAGAAAAAGAAAATCTCTTGAAGCAATGGGTATACCTCAAGACGATATTTCAGGATGCATCTCAGCGTTTGCGTATAAGATGGCTAGAGAAAGTGCAGTCTTAACTCTTCCTGAAACTAAAACTGCTGTAGAGGAAGTCCTTTCTGAATTACACGAAAGAAATGAAAGGCGTAGACTAGAAATTATATCCTATCAGTTATCTCATAGTGTGCGCCGTATGTGGGCCGTACCTAATCGTTAAATCTTTATTTACATATTTTCTATTACATATAAACTTATAAATTTACTTATTTAATTTTATTTATGGAGCTTGTAGCATGGGTTGGTGCAGGAAAAGGAACATGGGGGCAAATAGCAGGAGTTATTAATCAAGGAGAATGGGATAATATAACTCTTATTGGAACAGAATTTGCAAGAAAATTCACAAGTCAAAAAGATTTTGAGTTTATTGAAACCAAATCTTCAAAAATTATTGATTTAAAAGAAGAACTTTCAAAAAAATTAAAAGGAAAATTTAAAGGAACAGAAGTTGCATTAAGCATTGCAAGCGGAGATGGAAAAGAGCACATGGCTTTGATTTCTGCTTTATTATCTGCTCCTGTAGGAATTAGGTTCGTAGTTTTAACATTAAATGGGCTTGTGTTTTTGTAAAGGATGGTTTCTGTCAATTACGGTGCTAAGGATAAGCTTACCGCTGATGAGATAAAAAGAGAATTGCTTAGTTATCGAAAGAGGGGCTTTAAATGGGGATATCAAATCAAAGATTTAGATGGTGGGGTAGAGTCGATATTCAGGGGGATTCTTATTTTTGGGCCTACTCGAACATATGAATATCGTAAAGATAACGAGAGATTATTAAGAGAGTATATTAAAAAAGAAAGATTAACCTTTGGAGATCAAGGACAATATGAGGATTCTATAGCATTAGATATATTTGGTTTATTAATGGGTCCTAATTGTCCTCCTAAAAATTGGAGTTGTGGCGGTATTTAATCTTGTTTTATCTTCATCATCTTTTTATCTTTTCCAAGCAAAACAACTCTTGATGCAATTTGCTCGTCGAGAAATTTATAAGATGGTAAAAACTTCAAAAGTTTTTTTGTAAAACTTTTAATTTCTCTATGATTAGGCATCATATCATAACCCATATTTTTTCTTTGTCTTGCAAAACCAACACTCATAAATCCTTTAACTTCAATAAAATCAGGTTTTGCCTTTAAAATTAATTTTGCATAATCTTTTATTATTTTATCATCTATATTTAATTCTTTAACTAAAGTCATTCTAATTACTTTTCTTGTTTTTAATTTAGGAAATAATTTCAAGCTTTGATTAAATTTTTTCCACGCATTTTTTTCAGAACTTCTATGGATTTTATCATATAATTTTTTATTTGGAGCATTTAAAGATAAATATAATTGGGTTGGCAATGCATTTTGCTTTTGTAATTCTAATAATTTATTAGGACACAATCCATTTGTAACTAAAAAACTTGTTTTATTTTGTTTTCTTAATCCTTTTATTAATTCTCCTAATTTTGGATATAAGGTTGGCTCTCCTGATAAAGATATTGCAAATTGTTGAGGATTTTGAGATTCTTTGAGTTTTTTTAAATTTGTTTTTGAACTTCCTTTAAATCCTGATAATAATTTTCTTTGCTGTTTAATGCATCCTTCAATTATTTCTTTTGGCTCATCAATATTTTTTTTATCAACTTTTTCAGTATATTCTAAATTTCTCCAGCAATGCAGGCATTTATTCTGGCAATTAAACAAAGAGCATGTAATTTGAGCACAAAGATGACTTTTTATTCCATAAAATTTTTCTTTGTAGCAATTCCCTTCATTTCTCAATGATTTTCTTGTCCAATTACAGATTTTAACAGCACTATTATTCCTTATTATTCTGTAGCCCTGTTTTTCTAAGATTTTTTTTGCCTTTTCTTTGTTAATCATTTTTAATTTTCTATTAGTTTTTACTTCCCCTATAAGAAACATAAAGCTTTTTTAAACTTTTAAAAAAGCTTAAAATCTATAAAATATCAAGATAAATTAATGTAATCTAACTGTAGCAACTTTGATACCGGTTCGGTACGATTCTTAAATTTTAATGATTATAATGCACTATAATCAACTTTAAATATATCATTTTTAATGAAAATATTAACCTGTAAAGGGAAAAGAGTTCTGATAATTTAAAAATGGTAAAAAATAAAATATTAGTTTATATCGCTTTTATAGTTTTATTACCTACTTTATTTATCCTTCCTGTTATTGCTGATGATATTCATATAGATTTACCTACAGAACCAGAAAATCATACTTCAGATCAAAGGATGGGAGTATTTTTATTTGATAACAGACAGCTTTTATCTGATTTGCCAGAACAAGGAGGAGTCTCTTTGAATTATTATCGTATGAATGATTATGCATTTGAAGGGGAAGTGATATATTTCCCGGTTCTTGCTTTGCATTTAGATGGAATAGAAAATGTGCAAGATGTTTATGTGGCAGTAAGCACAAGCCAGTCTTCACCCCCTAATGAAAAAAAAGTCAGTTGTGTTTTAGGAGAACAACCAGCAGAAGGCTCTTCAATACAAAGGGCAAATGCAAGATTTGGTGAAGAAGGATTTGAAGAGTTTGATTCTGATATAATGGCTATGTATGCTTGTTATTATGTTGTTGAAAATAAATATCTTGTTTATGGAGAATATTGGATTGGTGTTAAAATATCGGATATAAATAATACTTATGAACAAATGGATGAGAATGAATACTGGTTCTTTAATCCTGCTCTTGGCTTAAGTTTAAATCCTGCCACATTAGATTTGGGAGAAAAAGATGCAGGAGAAATAGTTTATTCAGATATCTTTTTTGTAAGAAATGATGCAGAAGCTGACGCCGGAGTAATTTTAAACATGAGTATTTCATCAACTGATTTTTATCATACCTCTCCTTCTATTAGTAAATGCCCAATTACTAATATGCTTACTGCAGACCATATCAAATATTTTGCTGCTAATGGAGCATATTCTACCTTAAATGACCCAAGAGCAGATGAGGAAGGTTATATTCCTTTATCTCATGAAGATAGTGCAATTATAAATAATTTATGGGGTAATATACTTCATCCAGGAGGAGAACTGGCCATACAATTTAAAGTAAATATTCCTGAAAGATGCAGAGGTAATTTTGATACAGGGAACATTATTATAAAAGGAACAGAACCGGCTAATAATAATCAAAGTGCAACTGTTTATTTACCTTTAAATTTAAATATTAATACAAAGATGAATATAACCCTCATAAACAACATAACTTTAATCGATGATTGTGTAGAAGGGATATGTGGAGAAGAAATAAAAGGAAATCGAACATTTTTATTTGAATGGGATGGAATATTATATCCATTAACATATTTATTTGAAGTAGAGCAAATTAGATTGATAGTTCAAATAAACATATCTAGCGGAATAGAAAACATAGAAGGGGTTTATGGAACAATTGGGATTGAGCCAATTGCTGGAAATGATATCGTAGTAGAGTGCCATTTTATAAATGGTTCTTCTACGACTGCAAATTATGATTGTATTCTTACAATAGAAACTCCAGAGAACATGTATGGAAATTCTTTAATTAAAGCAGAAGTTGACACAACTTATGGCGGGCATAATGAGATAGAAATAGGTTATTGGTCTCTAAATCCTTTAATAGACATCAGTCTTGATAAAGATTCAATTAATTTTTCAGATTCTTCTCCTGGACAAAGAATTTATTCAGAACCACTCACAATAAAAAATAATGTAGATTTACAAAACTATGTTCTTTTGAGTATGTATCTTTCAAGAAAAAATAAACTTATTAATTCAAATTTAAATCAACTTGATTTATCTAGTTTATCTTATTATGCTGAAATTGGAAATTATTCTACTTTAAATGATCCAAGAGCAGATGATGAAGGCTATATTAATCTTAAATATGCAAGTTCATTTGATCCTGGTTCATTTTCTAATTTTTATGAATTAATACAAAAAGGGGATTTTTTATGGGATAAATGTTATTCTGAAAATCTTCTTGAAGAAGGTGAAGAGGCAAAAATTATTTTTAGATTAGATGTTCCTGAAAATACTGCTTTGGGAGATTATCATGGAAATGCTGGATATGCATGGGCTGTGGCTGGAGAAGGTTGGGGGCCAAGTGTTGGAAAATATATTAATTTAAATTTAAGAGTTGGAGAAGTTTTTTGTTATATAGATTCAGATTGTGGAACAGATAACTTTGTAGGAGATAATTTTTGTTATAATGAAAATGTTTATGGGGATCTTCAATCTTTTACATGTACTAATCCTGGAACAATAGATAGTTATTGCGAAAGTTCAATAGAACCTGTTTTAGTTGAAGAATGTAAGTTAGGATGTTCAAATGGAGCATGTATTCAAGATATAAATCCTCCAGAAGCAATAATTAAATATGATAATAAATTAAAAGATTTTGTAATATCTGGAAAAGATGATTATGATTTAGATGTTGATGTCAATTATACTGAAAAAAGTTATTTTAGAGAATTAAGAAAGATAAGAGATTATGTTTTAACAGATGATTTTGGAAATGAATTAAAAATTAAAATCTCTTATACAATTTTAGGTAACTATATTTTAACAAATATAGCTAAATTAAGTTATAATGGAGAGTCTATAAATCCTAATTATAATTGGTTGACTATTATTGATAAAAAGAATGGAAATATAAATCAGCATTTTTATTTATCAGGTTTTGGAAGAATTAATGCTGTTTATAATTCAAAAAAAGATAAAACTACAATTGAAATTATAAATGGAAGGAAAACAACTAAAATCATTAAAGATGGATTTTTTCCTATTGGTTTGATGACAGAAAAGGGAAAGTTGAGTTATAATTTATGAGATATTATATTTAAGATTTAGATTTTTTAAATGTAATTCAATTTTATAATTGAAAAGAAAACACAAAGAATAATTAAAGAGGGATTTTTTCCTATAAGTTTGATAACAGAAAAAGGGGAGTTGGGTTATGGTCCCTTCTAATTCTTTTCTAGTTTTTTCCTGTTAACACTGTAGAATAACTAGAAAGTTTTTTATATAGCTTTATTTTAATTAGGATATGAAAAGAGGGA
>CAYGVK010000028.1:0-7963 GCA_964353375.1 Candidatus Woesearchaeota archaeon | reverse complement strand
CTCTTGTTATTGGTATGATAATGGTGCTGGCTTTTTATTTGATAAGCAGTGCTATAACAAAATATACAGGATATTCTGTTGGCAATAAAGAAACAAATTTTGAAATATGTTTAAAGTCTAGAGCTCTTGTTTTATATGTTAATACAGAAGATTTAGCTGGTTATTTGAAAAATTTAAACTTAATTGAATATTCAGATTATTTTAATATAATTAATTGTGCTATTAATAATGCTCCTTGTTTAGAAAAATCCATAGATTCTTTTCCAACATATATTATAAATGATAAAAAGGCTGTTGGAGATATTTCTTTAAATGAATTAATTGAACTTTCAGATTGTGAGTTTTCTCAATAAAATAGATAAATCATTAATAATAAATAACTTTTAAAAAGATAAGGGAGAATTAACAGCAGAGCCGAGTGATGAAGCTTAATAATAAAAACATCAGTAATCAAAATATAATAATCATTAATATATAACATAACAAGTTATGCAAGGGGTTACATAGTCTCGATGAAAGCTATATATTATCGAGTAACGATGTATAAGATTAATAAATTATAAAGATAACAATAAAGTTTAAAAATATATAAATGATAATATCAATAACTTATAAAAATAAAGATGATAAAAGTAGATAAGAAAAAATGTATTGGATGTGGAGCATGTGAATCTGTGTGTCCAGAGGTCTTTAAATTAAAAGATGGAAAAGCTTTTGTAAAAGCACAGAAAAATATTCCGTGTGTTCAGGAAGCAATTGAAAGTTGTCCTGTTGATGCTATTTCGAAGTAATCATTTTTTTACAGAAACATTTATAAAGATATATGAACATTAGTTCATATGTCATAATATTCATACGAATATTCTGAGCATTTTAAAATTTGGAAAATTTAAAAATGAAATACAATACATATCATGTTTTCTTCAGCAAGTTATCAAATCCTTTAAGGATTAAGATAATCTCAAGCTTGGATAAAAAAGAAAAAAATGTTAATGAGCTTGCAAAAGAATTAAAGATAGAGCAGAGCAAACTAAGCCATGCTCTTGGAGAATTAAAAATATGCAATATTGTTAAAGTTGAGAAAAAAGGAAAGGAAAGAATTTATAGCTTGAGTCCAAGCATCAAACCAATTTTAAGATTAATTGATATGCATGCTGATTCATGCTGTGCTCGTAAATGCAAAGGATGCGAAATCTGTTCATAATTAAAAATAAAATACCATTAATATAATAAATAATATCAGTAACCTATGAAATAATAAGATAGGAAGATTGATTAAGCTATAGAAAAGAAAACAGAAGAGCTGAGTAATGATGTTTGAGATTAATAAAATATGATAATAGAATAAAAACAAAAAATGAAAAAAATATATTTAGACAATGCTGCAACAACAAAAGTTGATGAAAAAGTTATACAAGCAATGATTCCTTATTATAATGAAAAATATGGAAATGCAAGCTCTATTCATACTTTAGGGCAGGAATCAAAAAGAGATTTAGAAGAAGCAAGAAAAATTATTGCAAAATCAATTAATGCAAGCTCAGATGAAATTATTTTTACTTCAAGCGGAACAGAGGCAAATAATTTCGTTTTAAAAGGATTGTTTTTTGCAAATAAAAATAATAAGAAACATATTATTGTTAGCAAAATTGAACATGATTGTGTTTTAAATTCATGCAAATGGCTTGAGAGTATTGGGGCTAAAATAACTTATTTAAATGTTGATGAAGAAGGATTTATTGATTTAAAAGAGCTTGAGGATTCAATTACTCCAAATACTTTAGTAGTTAGTATAATTCATGGAAACAATGAAATTGGGACAATACAAGATTTGCAGGAAATTGGAAAAATATGCAGAGAAAAAGGGGTTTATTTTCATACAGATGCTTGCCAAAGCTATACAAAGGTTCCAATAGATGTTAGAAAAATGAATTTAGATTTTGTTACTTTAAATGCACATAAAATTCATGGGCCAAAAGGAGTAGGTGCATTATTTATTAAAAGAGATTTGAAACATAAAATAATTCCTTTGCTTCATGGGGGAGGGCAGGAATTTAAATTAAGAAGCAGCACTGAAAATATACCTGGAATTATTGGTTTTGCAAAAGCTGTTAAATTAGTTGGAAAAAGGGATATTGATAGGATTACTTATTTAAGAGATAAATTAATTGATGGAATTTTAAAAATTCCAAATACAAGATTAAATGGAAGCAGAGAAAAAAGATTATCAAACAATGTTAATGTAAGTTTTATGAATATTGAAGGAGAAGCAATAGGTGGTTATTTAGATGCATATGGGATATGCAGTTCAACAGGAAGCGCATGTTCATCTAAATCATTAGAACCAAGTCATGTTTTAAGAGCAATAGGACTTACGCCTTTAGAAGCAAATACTTCAATAAGATTAAGTTTAGGCAAATATAATACAGAACAAGAAATTAATTATACTTTAGATGTTTTAAATAAAATAGTTGTAAAATTAAGAAAAATAAGTCCGATTAAAATATAAATGAAAATCAAACGGAAAATAATGAATTAATAAATATAAAATACCAGTAATAAATAAAATAACAACGCTAGGAGAGGATACCTGGTATAGCTTGGCAATGCTTAATAATTAATAAAAATAAAATTAAAACAGGAGGAAATTTTTAAAATGAGAAAAAAAGACAAATTCGGAGAATATGCATGTGACATGAAAAATGAAGCAGTATGTGAAGAAGAGCTTGATGAAGAGGAATTGGAATTTGATGAAGTTGAAAAAAAGCATTTTGATGAAGATTTGGAATAAAATGCTCAAAGAAATTATATTAAGGCCTCAAAGAGAAGGAAAACTATATGATTTAATTGTAATTGGAGATAATGGAAATAAAGCAACACACATTAACTTAAACAAAGATGCTGGTTATGGATTAATGGAAGAATTTGTTAAACAATTTGAAGATGAAAGGAAAAAATAATAAAAAATGAAAGAAAAAAATAAAATAAATAAACAAATGAAATTTTATGAATTAATAGAAAAATACCCCCAATTAATTGAATTTTTATTAGGAAAAAGAATGCATTGTTTTGGCTGTCCTGCTGCTTCTATGGAAACAATTGGGCAGGGAGCAATTGCACATGGTTTAGATCCTGATAAACTTGTTAAGGAATTAAATGATAAAATAAATAAATAGGAGGTAGAATGAAATCAAAAAAAACAAAAAAATGCAAATGTTGTGGTTGTAATCCTTGCAGATGTGAAAAATGTGATTGTTGCAAATGCTTTGTTTGTAAATGTTGATAATTCCAATAACGTCATTAATAAAATAAATAATAAAGCTATGAAGAAGAGGATAAAGCTAAAAGAAGAACAACTAAACGCCTGATAATGCTTAAATATTAATAAAATAGATAATAAAAATGGTAAAACTGGAAAACTATAATGAACTTGTGATGAAACATTTTATGCATCCCAAAAATATGGGAGAAATGAAAAATGCAGATGCAGTTGGACAAGTTGGAAATCCAATATGTGGGGATATTATGAGAGTTTATATTAAAATAGGAAAAAAGAAAATTGATGGAAAAGAAGAGAAATTTATTAAAGATATTAAGTTCCAGACAATGGGTTGTCCTGCTGCTATTGCAACTTCTTCTGTTTTAACTGAATTAGCAAAAGGAATGAGTTTAGAAGAAGCTTCTATAATTAATAACAAGCATGTTGCAGATGCATTAGGGGGCTTGCCGCCGATAAAATTACATTGCTCTAATTTAGCTGCAAATGCTTTGAAAAAAGCAATTGAAGTTTATAAAAATAAGAATAACTTAAAAAAATTTAATTTTAAAATTATCTTCTTTTTTTTCTTTTAGTTTTTTCATCTAATTTTGAAAAGACATAGATATAAAGAATTTCTAAAATTCCTATTGTATTTATTACAAAAAATACTACAAACCAGATTATATGCCCCTTTCTTGCTGATTTCCACGATGCAATTCCTTTCCATATTAATGACCAAACCAAAATTATAGAATATACAAACAAAGCTATTTTTGGAGAGATTCCTAGAGAACTTGCTAATGTACTGCTTATAATATCAAGTGATTCTATCATTTTAACCTCTTTAATGGAAAGTTATTTTATTTATTATAGTAAATAAAGAATAAATTTGTTTTTAAATGTTTTTAATTATTCTGATTAAGATTTTATTATAATTTATTATTAATTTTATATATTGCTACTCGGCTCTGCTTAACTTCTTATCTCTTATTAATTTTATTAGTTAATGATATTTATTAATAATTATAATATAAATTGGTTGAATTATATTCTAAACTACAATAAAGTTTAAATATTAGTTATTTTTATTATAATCCTAAAAATACAAAGCATTGTATTTTAAAAAAATAAGGTATACAATAGGTTGTATTAACATGGAATGCATTTTTTGTGGTGGCGAGACGCATGTAACTGATAAAAGGCATGCTCCAAGCGGAACTAGAAGAAGAAGAGAGTGTTTGAAATGCAAAAAAAGATTTACAACATATGAAAAACCAGAAGCTACTATTATTTATGTAATAAAGAAGGATGGAAGAAGAGAAGTTTTAGATGCAGAAAAAATAAAACTTGGAATGGTAAAAGCATGTGAGAAACGTCCCATATCTATGAATAAAATAGATAATATTGTCAATGAGATTATTGAAAAATTAATTAAAAAGGGCAGAGAGGTGAGATCAAAAGAAATAGGAGAAATGGTTATGAAAAAATTAAAGAGATTAGATAAAGTTGCTTATATAAGATTTGCTTCTGTTTATAAAGATTTTAAAGATGTTTCTGACTTCAAAAAAGAAATTAAAGAGGTGAAAGAGTAGGAATGGTTGCTTTGATAGATACATTAGAAGATGTAAACCTCTCTGCGAATTCAGAAAGAGTATTAAAATTGAGATATTTGAAAAGAGATGATAAAGGAAAACATATTGAAACACCAAAACAATGTTTTTATAGAGTTGCAAGAAATATAGCAGAAGTTGATTTAATGTATGATCCCAATGTTGATGTAGATGAAGTAACAAGGGAATTTTATGGTGTTATGCAGAGGGGAGAATTTCTTCCAGGTTCTCCAACAATAATGAATGCTGCCAGAGCACTACAACAATTAGCTGCTTGTTTTGTTTTGCCTGTTGAAGATGATATGGGGACGTCAGGAGTAAACACTGGTTCTATAACAGATTCATGGAAAAATGCTCCTATAATCCATAAGTCTGGAGGAGGAACAGGTTTTTCATACAGACGATTGAGACCAAAAGGAGATATTGTAAGTACTACTCATGGATATGCAAGTGGTCCATTATCTTATATGGGGGTAGTAGATTCAGCAACCGATGCTGTTAATCAAGGAGGATTTAGGAGGGGGGCAAATATGGGAATTCAAGAATATATTCATCCTGATATTGCTCAATTTATTCTTGCAAAAAAAGAACCAAATGCTTTTTCAAATTTTAATTTATCTGTTGCAGTTGATGAAGCATTTATGGAAGCAGTTGAGAAAAAAGGATATATCCATCCTATTAATCCTAGAAATGGAAAAAAAGCAAATATTAGCGATACTTTTGTTTTTGCAAGAGACACTATTGGAACATTAGTAGGGGATATTCCAAATTTGTATGTTGATATTGATAAAGAAAAAGTGTTTGCTGATGGTACAGAGGTGCTGTATTACCCTGAATGTGAAATAGAAACGGTTGATGGGAAAAAAGTAGTAAAAAAGAAATTTGTGATTGGCAGATTAGATAAAGAAGGATGTGTTGAATTTAATGCTGAAACTTTGTTTAATTTAATTTGCGAAAGAGCTTGGGCTAGAGGAGATCCAGGAATAATATTTTTAGACAGGATTAATAAATACAATCCTACTCCAGCACTTGGAAAAATTGAAGCAACAAATCCTTGCGGAGAACAACCATTACTTCCATATGAAGCATGTAATTTAGGAAGTATTAACTTAGGAGGCTTTGTTAGCTTTGAAACTGGAAATATAGATTATCAAAGATTAGGAAGAACAGTTAGCACTGCTGTTCATTTTTTAGATAATGTTATTGATGCCAGCAGAGCCCCTATGCCAGAAATTGAACAAATGGTTAAAGGAAATAGAAAAATTGGGTTAGGGGTAATGGGTTTAGCTGATATGTTTATAAAAATGAAGATAAGATATGGTTCTGATGAATCTAAAAAAGTAGGTGATGAAGTAATGAGTTTTATAAGCAGAATTGGGCGTGAAGAATCTAGAAGAATAGCTGAAAAAAAAGGAAGCTTTCCCAACTGGAAAGGAAGTGTTTGGGATCCGGGTTATGATGGAGATTGTATTTCAATAGATGGCTATAAAGGCCCTTTAAGAAATGCGACTGTGACAACAATTGCACCAACAGGTTCAATAAGTATTATTACAGGGGTCTCTTCTGGAATAGAGACTTTATTTGGAGTAACTTTTGAATCAAATAGATCTGGAACACAATATATTCAACCAAGTGCAGTTTTTGAAGAAATAGGATCTAAACAAGGTTGGTTAACTGAAGAAAATAAAGAAAGAGTATATCAAAAGATATTTAAAAACGGGGGTTCTGTTCGAGGGATTGATGAAGTGCCTAAAGAATGGCAAGAGATTTTTGTTACTGCACATGAATTATCTCCTAAAGAACATTTGGAAATGCAAGCTGTATTTCAAAGGCGTACTGATAATGCTGTTAGTAAAACTGTTAATTTTCCAAAAAATGCAACTGTTGAACAAGTAAGGGAAGTATTTAGGTATGCTAATAAATTAAAAGATATAAAAGGAGTTACAGTATACAGGGATGGTTCTATAGAGGGGCAAGTTATTAATTTTGGAGGTAAAAAAAAGAGTGGATTGGAAAAATTAGTATATCCTTTTGATAAAGATTTTTTTATTAAACCTGTTAAAGTACCTCCTATTGGCCCTGAAATAAAAATAGATCAACCAACACCTTGGGGAACAATGCATGTTCATTTATTTTATGAACCAAAAACAGAAAGAGTTTATGAAACTTATGCTCAAATTGGAAATTCTGGTGATGAAATTACCGGACAATTAGAACTTTTTGGAAGATTAGCTTCTATGTTGTTAAGATCAGGAAATTCTTTAGAATCTGTTATCAGACAAGCAGAAGGTATTGGTTCTGCTTTAAGTAAAGCAAGTACGTCTAGAGATGGTGTAATTACTTCATTAGCCCAGGCATTTGGAATAGCACTTAGAAAAGCTGATTTAATAAGAGAAACATATAGTTTTAGAGCCATTGCAACAGGGGAAGTTAATCCATTTGAAGTCACAAATAATATTTCTGAAATGATAAGAGCTGGAAAAAAAACAGAGGATAACCAGAATCAACCAGCAGAATCTAAAACAAAAACAAATTTTATAAAAGAAAAATGTCCAGAATGTGGCTCACAAAGTTTTCATCGTGAAGAAGGATGTGCAAAATGTCTTGCTTGTGGTTTCACTCAATGCTAATTTTAACCGCAATATTTATTAACCAATTCTTTTTAGCAATTTTATTAAATGGATAATCTAAAACAATTAATTGATGTTAAAATGAATGGAAATAATGAATCAGCTATTGAAATATCAGATGAAGAGTTTGATGAAATTATAAATAATTCACATAAATTGGCTGTTGTTGATTTTTTTGCAGAATGGTGCATGCCTTGCTTAATGATTACTCCTGTAATTGAAGAGCTTGCTGAAAAATTAGAAAAGGTTAAGTTTGCAAAAATAAATGTTGATGATAATCAAAAATTAGCTAAAAAATATAATGTTTCAAGCATCCCATGTTTAGTTGTTTTCAAAAATGGCAAGGAAGTCGGCAGAATAATAGGAAATCAGACTGCTGAAGCAATTGAAAATAAGATTAAGAATTTTTTGAAGTAGTTTTTATTATTAATATATAATTTCCCTTGTTTATTACCCGATTCTAT
>CAYGVK010000027.1:0-8242 GCA_964353375.1 Candidatus Woesearchaeota archaeon | reverse complement strand
ATCTGCAATTATGCAGTCTCTTTTTTCTCCAACTAAAAAATTAGCAATTTCATCTAAAGGAGCAATAGTAGCTGATAATCCAATTCTTACAGGAGGAATTTTGCTTATACTTTCTAATCTTTCTAAACTTAAACTTAAATAAACTCCTCTTTTATTATCTAAACTATGGATTTCATCTATTATTACAAACTCAACTATTTGCAATTTTTCAATTAATTTTTTTGTAGTTAATATAATTGCTAGACTTTCAGGAGTTGTAACCAAAATATGTGGAGGGTTTTTTAACATTTTTTGCCTTTCAGCTGTTGTTGTATCTCCAGTACGAAGCCCGATTCTTATTTTCTGCAATTTAATATCTTGTTTTTCAGCTAAATCTTCAATTTCTTTTAAAGGATTAATTAAATTAACAAAAATATCATTACTCAATGCCTTTAATGGGCTTGAATATACACAATAAATTCTATCTTCTAATTCATTTTTTCTTGCTAATATAATCAAATAATTCAAAATACTTAAAAAACTAGTTAAAGTTTTTCCACTTCCTGTTGGGGCACTTATTAAAATATTTTTTCTTTCATAAATAGACATAACCCCATATAACTGGCTGTCTGAAAATTCTTCAAACTTAGAAAAAAACCATTCTTTTACAAGAGGATCTAAACTTCTGATTATCTCTTCTTTTTTTCTGATTTCAGCTCTTGGATATCTTTGTTCTTGAATCATCATGCTTTGACTTTCCTGTTAGAACTCCTAAATAAGTATAAACCTTAAAATCTAGATCTATTTAGATTTTTCTATAAAGAAAAATCTTGTTAGTAAGAACCTTATACCTTTCTTTCCAAACCTTTTTTGGTTTGATCGTCAATTTCAACATCCCAATCTTTATACTCCATTCTAATGATTTCAGCATGTTCTAAGGCAGCTTTATATAATAGTCCCTGTGCAATTTCTGGCTCTTCCTCTAAATCAAAAGGTTTTGTTCCTGTCATTATTGTTCTCCAATTTCTTAAAGGATGTAATCGCATATAAGTTATTTTCATTAAAACAAAAGTTTCTGCTTCTCTCAAATAAACAGCAGAAAATTCAGTTATCTCCCCTGCAAATTCTACAGTATAATGGCAATCATATGGGGATTTTTGTGAATCTTTTTTTACTATTTTACCATGTTTTCTTATTGTTATTCTTGTTGGATCAAATTCCATACAATCCCCTTTCAAAACTTTTATTTAAATATTATGAACATAACATATATATATTCTAATACCGAATAACTATTATCTTAAAATGAGACTCAGCCAAGAAAAAAAAGACAGGATATCAGAACAAATATTATCTTATTTATACCATAGTTTTCCTAAAACACCCTTTACGGCTACAATATCCAAGGAATTAGCTAGGGATGAAGAATTTATTAAAAAAATCTTATTTGAACTTCAATCTAAAGGTTTAGTGACTCCAATTAAAAGAAACCCAAAAGGACTTGCCTTTATAAGAAGAATTAAGTGGAGGCTTTCAAATAAAGTTTATAATATATATAAAAGCAAGCAATAATTATATTCTACTTAACAAATCTTTAAATAAATCAAAGTTCCTTAAATCAAATGGATAAAATAAAAGAGGCATTTGATAAAGTTAAACAAGATATTTCTGAATTACATAATCAGCTCTTAGATTTAAGATTAGAACTTTCTGAGATGAAGCAAATTATAAGTAGTTTAAGTACTACAAATACTAAAAAAAGTATAAAAGATAATCAATTAGGCACTACAAAAGAGATTTCAACACATCAACACATAATTCCAACACATCCTGTGACTCCAACACAAACTCCAACACTTCGACAGGAAATAGAGGGGCTATACTACCCAAATTTAGGTATTTCCATAGGAAATCAAGGGGTTCCAACAGACAGACAGACAGACCAACAAACAATCCAACAGATAATCCAACACATGAAAAATAAGCAAAATAATGAAAAATCAATAGATTTTGACATTAAAAAAGCATCTGAGCTTATAGATTCGTTAGATGATATTAAAAAAGAAATAAGAAGAAAATTCAAGAAATTAACACCCCAGGAAATGCTTGTTTTTTCAACAATATATCAATTAGAAGAACATTTTCCAGATGGGATAGAATATAAACAACTTGCTGTAAAATTAGGTTTAAGCCAGAGTTCTATAAGGGATTATATTCAAAGAATCATAAATAAAGGAATCCCTGTTATTAAAGCAAAGGTAGATAATAAGAAAATTTTTGTTTCTGTATCTCTTGAATTAAAGAAAATAGCGTCCCTAAATACTATTTTACAGCTTAGAGTCCTTTAAATCCTCAATTTTAAGTACTTCAGAGCACTTCCTGTTTTATAGATCTCAAGTACTCTTCATATATTAATTTTATTCGGAGTAACGAATATATTAGATATCCAGCTATTACTATATTCAATATTCTTGATTATAAGTCCTGAAACCCCTATTTTTTGCTATTTCAGAGCCCCTATCTTATCTCACTATTTAATCTTTTTTATGTTCAGAGCCCTTATACCTCTCATTTTTCCTTATAAAGGCTCCTTGTTTTTTCTATTTTTGATTTTTAATGTGAAATATTATTAAATTAACTCTCACTTTTGCTGTTTTCTAATGTGATTTTAAGCTTTATCCACTGGTTTTTATCTTATTTTTAAGATTTTATTTCACACTTTTCCTTTTTTCACTGTTCTTATAAGTATGTTCCTTACTTTTTCAGGTATAAATACTCTTTTCTTATTATTTTCACTTATTTGCTCTTCAATCAATCCTTCACTTTTTTGTTTTATATTATTTATTTGCCCTCTTATTGTTGCTTTGCTTTTTCCAAGCATTGCAGCTAGATCTTCATGACTCAGTTTCATATCTGAATTAAGCAAAATAAATATAATTGCTCTCTCTGTTGTTGAGAGATTGTCTAAAAAGGGTGTTTGAACACCCGTTTGAACAGTGTTTAAAACACTCCGAACAGCTGTTTGTTTATAAACAGCCGTTTGTCTCTGTTTGAACAACCCCTTGCTCCCCAGGATTGATACAATATTTTTTATATTTTCAAGTTCTTCCTTTACCGTCGATAAATCCTCTTTTATATCAGAAATATCCTCTTTTAGATTAGAATCATTAGTGTCAAAATGTTTAACCCATGTGCCTATATTAGTCACATCTGTTTTTGCCCTGTTTAGGGCTGTTTGAACAGCCTGTTTGAATTGCTCAAACTCCTCTTTTTTCACTTTTTTACGAAAAAATCCAAACATAATTATTAAAGAAACCACTTATTTATAAACCTTTTCATAGCAAAACCAATAATAACTAGCCATATATCCTTTATCGACGGAAAACCATAAAGGATATATATTAATTAAAAATTAAAGATCACTAAAAATCCAATAAAAATTTCCGAAATCATTAAAAATTATTAGTAATTAAGCAAAAAATCCATAAAAAATCCATAACAAAAACTTCAAAAAATCACTAAAAATAGCACTTAAAACTTCAACAAACCAACAAACAAACAAAAATCATAAAAATTGACGAAATTTGATTAAAAATTATTACACATAAAAAGTCAAAATTTGATTAAAAATTAAGCAAAAAACGCTTAATTTTAGCTAAAAACGCAATTTTAATAAAAATCAAGCAAAAATTTTACATTTTTTAATATTTACTAAATAAGATATAAATTTAAAAATCTAGGAAAATATATCAAAAATATTAATAGATCATAAATTATAAAAAGGTGAGAATTACTGGGAAAAAGAGAAAGCAGAATTATGGCATCAAATAATATCTGTTTTAATAATTTTTATTATCTTACTCTTTTTAACTCCCCTTTTTGATTTATATTTTAAATTTATAAAATTGCTTTGTAGGACATATTTTTTTCTTGAGCAACCAACAGATCCATATGATAAACTTTGTCTTTTATATCCTACAGCAGTAAATTCAACACCCTTTGAATTTCATCCAACTTATCTGGTTTTATTTTATATTGTTTTAGTTATTGTTTTATTAATAATCTCTATATTAATTATGCTATTATTTAAGAAGATATTTCAAAAAATAAAACACAAAACCCAGCAAAAACTTCTGCGCAACGCTAAAAACTTCCTGCATGTATAAAATCTAAAAAAAATCAATAAAAATATAAACTAGGATTTATTATTAATCTCATGAGCAAGAATTTATTATCAAGAATATTTTCAAACAAACTCACTAAAACAGCAATAGCAGTAGGGGCAGGACTTGTAGTTTTATTAACAGCAAATTACATATCAAAATCTCTCGGAAGACCTCTTGGAGAACAAGCATCTAATTATTTATCAGGAGGATTAGCAGTCTTAACAACTGTTGGCTCAGCAATTGCAATGAATCACAAGCATTCTTATAGAATATAATAATGCTTAAATACTTAAAGATTTTAAATAAAAAATGGAAAAATATTATGCTCTTGAGGTTGGAGCTGCATGTTGCGGAAGAACTCTTTGGAACAATTTAGTAGTTGGCTACCATACAGATACTTTAAATAATCACGAAGGTTTTGAAATGCTTACTCAAAATGAAACAAGATTTGCATCTTTTGATTACCAAGGAATCGCATTAATAACAGTAACAAATCCAAATAAATTAGAAATCAGTGCAGAAACAGAAGGAAATTTAGCAAAAGCAGAATCTGAATTAACAAGAATATGTGAACAAAAAGGAGTTAGAATATTAGAAAGACAACCCGCAACAACTTCTGCGCAACGCTAAAAACTTTTAGCATGAATAAGAATCCAAGAAATTCTGCAAAAATTAGCAAAAAACCAGCGCAAAACTATTAGAAACCATTGAAAATTCATTAAAAATACACTATATCCCTCATAAAACGCTTTTTACACGTAAATACTTCTCCTAATCAGCATTAAGCGAAATGCTTAAAAACTCAAGAGTTTTATATAATTTATGGATAAAAAAGAGGTTGATAAATATCTTGAAAAAATATCTACAGAATTAAAACTTAGAGATTGCAGTCCAAGAACAATCGAGACTTATAATTTCTTTTTATTAAAATTTTTCAAAACAATAGCTCCAGAAAAATCAGCAGAAAATATAACCCTAGAAAACTGCAGAAACTTTTTAGCAGGATTAATTGATAAATATTCTAATAAATCAAGAGCACTAGCAGTCTCAAGTTTAAGGTTTTTCTTTAGTAGAATTTTAGATAAGCCAGAAGTATACGTAAAGCTTAGAGTCCCTAAAAAGGAAGAAAAATTGCCAGTAGTATTAACAATGCAGGAAATTAGGGATTTAATAAATTCAACTAAAAATAAAAAATCAAAACTTATTATCAAAATGTTATACTCCTCAGGATTAAGAGTATCAGAGCTAGTTAATTTAAAATCTAATGATATAGATTTTAATGAAAACACAGGCTGGGTAAGAAGAGGCAAGGGAAAAAAAGACAGACTTTTCAAAATAGCCCTTTCAATTAGCAAGCAACTTCAAAAATACATAAATAAAAATCCTGAAAACAAATATATTTTCTCAAATTCAAACAACAAACATTTGACAACAAGAAACATTCAACTTTTAATTAAAAAAGCAGCAAAAAAAGCAGGAATAAACAAAAAAGTAACACCACACACGCTGCGTCATAGCTTTGCAACACACTTGCTTGAAGCAGGAGAAAATCTTCTTGTTATTCAAAATCTGCTCGGTCATAAAAATTTGGAAACCACAAAGGTGTATACTCACCTTTCCACAGATGAAATAAAGAAAGTAAAAAGCCCCCTGGATAGATTGTGAAATAAATTATCTTCCCTTGTACCCAAATTTATCATTATAATCAGGATGATTAATTATATCAAGAACAAAAGCAATTATTTCTATTTCTTCATTGTTTGTTAACATATAAAGCATTCTCCAAAATGCAGGAAGCTCAACTCTGAATAAATTTGTTGCAGAATATTTTCGTTTATATTCTTCTGGAATAAGATTCTTAGCAATAGGTTCTCCATAATGAATATTGGCTTTAATCAACTCAATTTTATTATTAACAGCTTTTAATATCATTCTTGATTGTTTATTTGTTTCTGCTTCTGCATTAAGTTTTTTATAAACTTCTTCTGCTTCAGGAGATAAAATGACCCTTACTTCTTTCATTTTAAATTTCCATGCCTTTCATAATCGCTCTTTTTAAATTAGGATTATTGTTTTCTATCCATGTTATGCCCTTTAATGTTACTACAATTTTATTGCTTCTTTCTAAATATTCAAGAATTACCATTAAAGTAATATGGTTTACTTGTCTTGGAAGTTTTCTTTTCAGCTCTGCTATAGAAATTACACTTTCATTCATTTTTCTTAAAGTATTTTCAACCATAATTACAGTATTAAGAGTTGGCCAATGAATATTTCTTTCATTTTTTAGGTGTTTTTTCTCTTGTATCATCTTGTATCTTTTAGTTATTTATATATAACTTATAGATATTAATTAGTATATAAAGCTTTTGGTAGCTCAAAACATTTTCAGATAAAGAAAGTAAAAAGCCCGGCGGGATGGGGGTGATTATTTTTCTCTTCTAAATTTTTTTAGATATAAAATTTCCATGAAAAACCAACCTAAAGTTAACAATAACAATAACAAAAACAAATAATTAAGCATACTAATAAGGTTTTGATTACAATAAAGATTAAATCCATCTGTTCCACAAAACAAATTCAAAATAACATCTCTAAAAATCAACAAAATTAAAAATGTAGCTATACAAAACTCAATTCTTTTATTTTCTCTTAAACTTTTTATTTTTGAAATTATGAAAATTAGAGATATAAATATTAAAGCATAAAAAACCATTGTAAATAAAACGCCATAAATTGACATAATTTTAGGTAATTTCGAAATGGTTTGTTGAGGAACTTTAAAATAATTCAGATATGGGATGTAAGTAAAATTAATTGTTATCGATGATTCATGTCTTGTCATTATAGAAAGTGTTGCGGCAGAAGCATGCCCAAATTCATGTACGTAAAAAGAGAAATAATTTAAAATCAATAAGAAAATTAACGCCAAAATGGTAGATATAACTGCGTAAAGCATCATCCTTAATGCATTTTTCAGTTTTTTCATTTCAAACTTTCCTCAATTAGTTATTCCTAACTTTGTCATAAATATACCAACCCAAAATTGCTAAAATTACTATTAAGTCAATAGGAAAAGAAGTTAAAAAAATAGCAATATTTATCATAGCATTCGGATTTTCGAGCGATATACTTTTAAAGGCTTCATTAAAACCCTCTGAAATCAGAAAAGCGAATACAGCAATTATTATTACTCTTATAACCTCTCCGATTTGACCCCTCTTATTCATTTTCTATCAATAATTATATATATTTAGGATTTTTAAACCTTTTGCTTAGTACCAAGCACTTGGAAGTGGTAATAAAGATTTATAAATATCAAATTACTCTTTTTTCTATGAAAAAAGATGGTGAAAATGGTTCTCCTTTCTCTAGAGAATCTGAAACCCATGAGAGAATCCATACTCATCTTAAAGCTCATCCGCGAGGATTAACTACTCAAGATATAGAACAGCAAACAAAAATTTCTAGAAAAGCCGTCGAGAAACACTTGCAGATGCTTTTATTTGCTAATGATATTTATATGAAGCAAGTTGGAAGTGCAAGAATTTATTATCCAAACCATAGATTTCACCATTTAGATTTTCAATATTTTGATTATGGAAAGAAAAGATTTTATTTTGATTTAATAGAAAATGATTTTGGGAAATCATTATTAATTCAGCAGAAAATAATCAAAAATGGAAGGTGGGAAACAAAAGGAAGCGTTTTCATACCTCTTAATGCATCACAATCTTTTTTAAAAAATTTAAATTCTATTTTAAAATCTAAAAAATTAAAGCAGGAGATGAAAAAAGATGGTTTTCCAAATAGAAAATAGAAGATATACTGGAAGCAAGGCTAAATTAGCTTATTGGTTATTTGATTTAATATCAAAAGAATGTGGTGGGGATAGTTTTGCAGATATTTTTGCTGGAACGGGTATAGTTTCAAGTATAGCTAGCACCCAATTTAAGGAAATAATAATCAATGATTTTTTAGAATCTAATAATATTATTTATAAAGGTTTTTTTGGAGAAGGGGAATGGAATCAAGAAAAGATAAAGAATATTATAAGGGGTTATAATAAAATTCCGATTAATGAAATACCCAATAAT
>CAYGVK010000026.1:0-8432 GCA_964353375.1 Candidatus Woesearchaeota archaeon | reverse complement strand
CTTTTTCTTGTTTCATTTTCTTCCTCCAATTCTTTATTTCCAAAATTTAAACTAATTCTTCCAAATTCCTCAAAACATAATCTTACCATATCGTCCATTATTTTTTCCTGTTCATGCATAAAATCAACAATTTCTTTTGGAATGCTAACTGCATAACTATTTCCTACTAATCTCATTTTAACATGAAAATCCTTCTTTTTTAAATTTGTAAAATTTTTATATTCTTGCTCATCTTCAGGATGAATTATTTTATTCCCGCATTTAGAACAATTAACAGCTCTTAAAATAAAACCATTTCTAATTATTTTTAATGGTTTCATTTCTATATTGCATTTCTTGCATATAATCTTGTTGTCAAATATATCTGTCATTTTAATATTAACTTAAGATGTGTATACACCCAATGTATATACCTATAAATAGATACTTTATAAAGATTTCTATGATTAAGAAGATATTAATATATTAGATTTTTTCACACTACCCTCAGTAATAAAGTATAATAAGTAGAAAGTTACAACTAAATCGCGTAATTATGTATAAAATTACTAAAGAACAAAAATAAAAAACCAACCTTTTAAAAACTCATTTTATTTTAATTAAGAATGGCTTTAAAACAAGTTTTGGAAAATATAAAAAAAGCATGGAATTGGATATGGAAATCTAATTCATTAGCAAGCTGGCTAATAGCTTTATTATTAATGTTTATATTTGTAAAATTCATATTTTTTCCTGTTTTATCTTTAATAATGGGAAGTTCTCTTCCATTAGCAGGTGTTGAAAGTTCAAGTATGACCCATTATTCTGAAAAATATTGTTTAGTTTATTCTGATTCAGGTAATTGTGAAATGAAAAGTCAGGATTATGAAATCTGCGGAAAAAATTTCAATGAAAAAATATCTTTTGATTTTAATAAATACTGGGAAACTTGCGGAAAATGGTATGAAAACAATGAAATAACAAAACAAGAATTTGAAAAATTTTCATTAAAAAATGGATTTCAAAAAGGAGATGTAATTATTGTATGGGGAAGATTTACTCCAAAAATAGGAGATATAATAATTTTCAAACCAAATAAAGAATCTTTATCTCCAAATCCAATAATTCATAGAATAATTAAAATTGAAGAAAAAAATAAAGAATTGATATACCAAACAAAAGGAGACCATAACGAAGAGCAATTAAAAATTAATAATAATATCTATAAAACAGATGAAACTTATATAACACAAGAACAGATAATTGGAAAAGCTGTCTCAAGAATAAAATATCTTGGTTGGTTTAAAATAATTTTTGAAAGTATTATAAAAGGTTTTTAGATGATTTTTTACATCTCACCACTAAACTACTTACTACTATACTTGCTCTCTATATTTAATTTATAAATTATTAATAATAAAAAACATTAATAATAAAGTTATATTAATAAGAAATAATCATTAACAACAACTACTCGAGAACAAGAGAAGCAGAGTTGAGTAGCAATATATAAGATTAATAATATAAATAATATAAAGAGAGAAGAAGCTACAACTAAATAGCTTGATTATGCTTGAGAACTATTAATAAGAATAAATAAAAATACATCGAAACATATATAAAGTATTTTTGATAAAAAACATAATGGAATTTTGTCCAAGATGTGGGTGTGTTCTTGTAGAAAAAAAGAAAAATTTTGGTTGTCCAAGATGCAGTTATAATGCAAAAGGAAAAGTCAAGATTGAAACTTCTGAAAAATTAAAAACTACTCAAGGAATAATTGTTATTAGAGACAAGGATATAAATGTTTCTCCAGTTATATTAGCAAATTGTCCCAAATGTGAAAACAAAGAAGCATATTTCTGGACATCTCAGACAAGAGCAGGTGATGAGGCTGAAACAAGATTTTTCAAGTGCACAAAGTGCAAACATATTTGGCGAGAGTATCATTAACATAACTTTATAAAACATCTCTTCTTTTCTTAAAAATGAAATTAAAAATAGGTATAATCTTAGTAATAATTTCAGCAATTTTATTAGTATTAAGGTTATTAAAATTTAAAGAAATAAGCTGGTTTATAGTTTTTCTTCCTGCACTTTTAGGCATAACAACAATAATAGGAAAAATAATTGCTTGGATAATCCTTGCTGTAATACTAATAATTCTTATAATGGTTTATTTTGTATTTTAATAGATAATTTTTTAATCTCTTATTCTATAATATTGTTATGGTTCCGTAGCTCAGCCAGGTTAGAGCACCGGACTCTTAATCCGGGTGTCGAGGGTTCAAATCCCTCCGGGACCATTTTTGATAAATCAAAAATGTTGATATAACTAAACCATTAACTAATGGTATTATTAACATATAAAATAACAAAGCTATGAAGGGGTTACATGTTTTGCGTAACAATGTATAAAATTAATAAAAAGAATAAAATAAAAAACAAAGGAGTTGAGTAGTAAGCAAGGAAGATTATAAATTACTGATTATAAATAATATAATTATATAAAAAGATGAAATCTACTAAAAATATTGATAAGATTATGAAAATTCTTTCTAAATACTATAATCCATATACAAAAACAACATTGAATAAAATGAGAGAAAAACCAAATGCTTTTAAAATTTTAATAAGTTGTTTATTATCTTTAAGAACACAAGACAAAAACACTGCAAAAGCATCAAAACAGCTTTTTCAAAAAGCAAAAACTCCTAAACAAATAATTAAATTGCCTTTAAAAAAACTTGAAAAATTAATTTATAGTTCAGGACATTATAAAAAGAAAGCCCAAACATTAAAACATGTTTCTAAAGAAATTTTAAAAAGATTTAAAGGAAAAGTTCCAAATAATAAAGAAAAATTGCTTTCGATAAAAGGAATTGGCCCTAAAACAGCCAATATTGTTCTTTCTTTTGCTTATAATCAAAATGTCTTACCTATTGATACTCATTGTCATAGAATTCCAAATAGATTAGGATGGTTAAAAACAAAAACTCCTGAGAAAACAGAAAAAGAACTTGAAAAAATTCTTCCTAAAAAATACTGGAAAGAATTTAATGCTATTTTTGTATTGCATGGAAAAACAATATGCAATCCAATATCTCCGAAATGCTCAATTTGCCCTATTAATAATTATTGCCCTAAAATTAATATTAAAAGATTTAGATGATTTATTTTCCAAAATAACCTGCAAAAAAACCACCCATTAAAGAAACATAACTTGTGACATTTAAAACAGTAGACATAAATTTATTTTTAATTCCTTTTCCACTAAAATAAATATAAGCTAAAGGACCAATAGAAGCTAAAGTCAAAACAACTGGAATTGCTATTCCTAAAACATTAGACTCCCCTTTATTATCAAAGTATCTTGCACACATTCCTCCTACAACCCCAAAAAGTGCTCCCATTAATAAAGAAGATCCGATTCCCTTAAAATTATTAGGGTTGACTAATTCTTCTAATCTTTTATTCATAATAAAGAGTAATTAAATAAGATTAAAAATATTATTGTGTTAAATTACATCAACTGTCTTCTTATATCATCTATGTTTTCTGCAACTTCTTTGCCTTTTTTTGTTAATACAATAAGCTTAATTCTTCCTTTTTTTTCAAAACTAACTAATGCTAATTTTTCCAAAGTTTGCAATATTTTAACTGCATGACTATATGTGCAATCAACTTCTTTAGCTAATATAGAACCATATCTTGCTTTTGAAACTTTTTTCAAAGCAACTAACATTAAAGCCGGTTTTCTTCTGAAAAATATATCAAAATTGTCTTTCATTTTAATGATAAGATAGGACTTTTATAATATATCCTTTCTAATCTATATATTAGTGTAACAAGTTATTTTATAAAGCTTTCTATATAAAAATTTAACCATTTAGTAACAAAACTTTATTATAAAGTAATGACGAAATACAAGCTCGCTTCGTGCTCCTACACATCACACTCGCTCGCTTTTTTATAATTCTCTTTTTCTAATATTATTTGTTTATTAATAATCACAAAATTGGGTGGGGAAACAAGGTAGATTTAGGGGGTAGGATATATAACCCTTAAATGAATTAAAATTTACCCCTTTAACTCATCATACAATTTCAAATAACCTTTTGAAAATAGCTCAGTCTCTCCTGCAATAGTCTCGATTTTAATATTTCCATTATTAACAGAACTTTTTATAAATTCTCCAATATTCTCGGATAAAATAGCCTTTACAGCTTCTTGTTTGCTAATAATTACTTTAATATCTTCATTTTCAATCTCCTTTTTTTGAGAATTTGGCATTCCTTTAATAATCTCAGAACTCCATATTTCATTATCTAAATTAATTTCAATAAAAGGATTTTCATTATGTAAAATAGATTTATGCAGATTTCCGCTTCCTAAAGCAACTAACAAATAATTAATATAAGTTTCATTAAACTCTAAAACTCCCTGTTCTATAACTTTATTAGCATTAACTGTCCCATTTTCAGTGTATTTTAAAATCAATTCTGTTAAAGGGTTATCTAAAATAATTTCTACTTTCTTTGTGAATAAATTAGTAGCTGTAAAATATATAGCAAATCCAATTATTCCTAACACAATTAGAATAATAAAAATCTTAAGAAACTTTTTCAAACCTCTTTTTTTGTCATAAACTATTAAATCCTCTCCAACCATTTTCTAAAATAATAAAGATAATATTTAAAGGTTTGCTGGAAATAAATAATAATAGCTTAAAAAGGGTAGTAATTTAGAACAACAATCCTTAAAAAAAGAATTATGTGTTATATTTTATGGGAGAAGATACTTTATATGAAAGAGATCGAATAAAAATAACTTATCTTCATAGTCCTGAACCTGGAAAAGAAAGTGAAGTTATCAGTGGGGAAGACCATGAATTATGGATAAAAGATGAAAGTGGAGAATGGAATAGATACATTATTCAAAGAGGAATTTTAAAAGACTTAGCAAATACAGTTAAAAATGATGATAGACATTTCTCAAAATTAGTTAATTTATTGAATACATTTAATCGTTTTATATATCCAGCTTTACTAGAAGGAGAAGCTACTTTAGAAGAGCTTGGTAGAGCATTTATAGGGGCTTATCAAAAAGAAGAAGAAGATTATGAAAGATATCTTGCCGAAAGAAAAAAGAAGAAGAAGATTATGAAAGATATCTTGCCGAAAGAAGAGACTCTTAATTAAAAGATTTTTAAATCAACAAAACTTTTTTATCCCCGCTACCAAATATTTAAATATTCGCTTCTGTTTTTGATGTTATGATTGATATAAAGCTTATTCGGGAAAATCCCAGATTAATAAAAGAAAACCAGAAAAAAAGACGGCAAGATATAAAGATAGTTGATAAGGTTATAAAACTTGATGAAGAGTGGAGAAGACTAAAATATCAAGTAGATTCTTTAAGAAGTCAGAGAAATAAAATCTCTTTGGAAATTAATCAATTAAAAAAACAGAAAAAAGATGCAAGTTTGTTAATAAAAAAAGCAAAATCAATACCTGGTGAGATTAATCAAATAGAAGAAAAAGCTAAAATATTAGAACAAGAAATTAATATTTCAATGAGCCAAATCCATAATATAACCCATAATACTGTTCCAACTGGAAAAGATGCTACTAAAAATAAAGTTTTAAAAATAATAGGTAAACCAAAAAAATTCTCATTTAAACCTAAGAGCCATGTTGAGCTTGGTGAATCTCTAAATATTCTAGACTTTGACAAATCTGCTAAAACATCTGGAAAGGGATTTTATATTTTAAAAGGAAAATTAGCTTTATTAAACCAAGCTTTAATTCGCTTTGCAATTGATTTTATGAAGAAAAAGGGCTACACCTATATTGAAACTCCTTTATTATTAAAAAAAAATATTCTAATGGGTGCTTTAGATAATGCAGAATTCCAAAAATCAATATATGAAACTAAAGAAGAAGATTTAGCTTTAATAGGAACAGCAGAACATTCTTTATTAGGAATGCATGCACACGATTGTTTTAAATTAAAAGAACTTCCAAAAAAATATTTTTCATATTCAATGTGTTTTAGAAGAGAAATAGGGAGCCATGGAATAGATGAAAAAGGATTATTCAGAACACATCAATTTAACAAAGTTGAGCAGTTTATTTTCTGCCTTCCGAAAGATTCTCCAAAATACTATGATGAATTATTAAAAAATTCAATTGGAATATTCAAGCTTTTAAAAATCCCTATAAGAGCTTTAGAAATGTGTTCAGGAGATTTAGCAGCATGGAAAGCAAAATCAGCAGACTTAGAATTTTTTAGCCCAAGACAAAAACAATATGTTGAAATAGGCTCTTTAACAAACTGCACTGATTTTCAAGCTCGCAATCTTAATATTAAATATATAGATTCTAATAATCAAAGACAATTTGTTCATACTTTAAATAATACTGCTCTTGCAACATCAAGGGCATTGGTTGCTATTATGGAAAACTTCCAGACAAAGCAAGGAACAATCAAAATTCCAAAAGTTTTATGGAAATATACTGGTTTTAAAGAAATTGGACAAGAAAAGTGAATATACATCGCTCGCCCTCCTGCACATCGGGCTCGCTTATTGAACTCGCTCACTTCGTTCGCTCGTTATATTATTAATGTTATTAGATTAAAATAAAAATAATGTATATAATAAGAAAGCGAGTGAGTGCGATGTGCAGGAGCACGAACGAGCGAAATATCTAAAAACTTATTCTATCTTTTTATTTTATGGATAAAACTAAAGAGCAACTTAATAAAAAAAAGAAATTCAAAATTCTTGCAGCAGGTGATTTTCATGGAGATAGTTCAATAAGCAAAAGGCTTGCTGAAAGAGCTGAAAAAGAAAAAGTTGATTTGGTTATTTTAACAGGAGACATAACAGGACATTTTGAAACAAAAGATATAATAAAGCCATTTTTAGACAAAAGACAAAGAGTAATATTTGTTCCTGGAAACTGGGAATCAACACAAGAAGCTGAATTTCTCTCAAAACTTTATGGTGTTACAAATGTAGGAAAACATTATGTAAAATATGGAAATGTTGGAATTTTCGGAGTAGGAGCTTCTGAATGGGAGCCATTATTAAACGAAAAAAGAACTTTTGAAAAATTAAAAAAAGAGTTTTCTAAAATAAAAAACCTTGAAAAAAAAATATTAGTAAGCCACATACATGCACAAGGAACAAAATCAGAATTTTCGGGGTTTAAAGGAAGCTCTGCTTTAAAAAAAGCAATAAAAGATTTTAAGCCAGATTTATTTTTAACAGGGCATATTCATGAAGCAGAGGGTATTGAGGAAAAAATAGGCAAAACAAGAATTGTAAATGTCGGCAGAAAGGGGCAAATTATTGAGATTTAAGAAAATTAAATATTTACCTTTTAATCAGATTATAGATTATATTATACCCTAAATATAAAACTATAAAAATAATTATATAAATTAAACAATTATTATGGATTGTAGTAGCTAAACATGGACCCGGTTTACAACCATATAAATCAGAAACATAATAAGCAATAAAAACTCCTATAATAGAAAGTATAACACTTCCAATTCTAGGCTTAATAATTTGACCTGCTTTCATATAACTATAAAGAATAAAATTTTATTTAAATATCTTTGCAACTTTTGAAATTACCACAAAACTTATATACTTCTAAAAAACCCAAAATTATTAAACTATAGATTTATTTATAAAAACACTTAAAATGCCAAAAACTAGCGCACAAGCAATTGAACAAAAAGCATATTTGCAGTATGAACCATCAGATGTAAAACAAGCAACAGAAATACAAGTGCCTCCTGAACTTTCTTTAAATGAAATTGAAACAGTAGAAAAAATCGGAAAACCAAGAAAACAAGCAAAACCCAGAATAAAAAAATCTAAAACAAAAGGATATATCTTGATTATAACAGAAAAACCACAAGCAGCTTCTAAAATCGCATCTGCATTAGGAGATGGAAATTCAAATCAAATAAAAAAAACAGGGGTTTCATATTATGAACTTACAAGAGATAATAAAAAAATTATAGTAGCATGTGCAGTAGGGCATTTATTTTCAGTTTCACAATCTAAAAAAGGAACTAATTATCCTGTGTTTGATATTGAATGGAAGCCTAATTTTGAAGTCAGAAAAAATGATTTTACAAAAAAATATTATTCTGTATTAGAAAAACTTTCAAAAAATGCATCTGAAATTATTATAGCAACTGATTTTGATATTGAAGGAGAAGTAATAGGTTATAATATTGTAAGATTTATAGCAAAACAAAAAGATGCAAAAAGAATGAAATTCAGCTCATTAACAGCTGATGAATTGCAGCATTCATATGATAATGTCCATCAGTCTTTAGAATGGGGGCAGGCAATTGCAGGTGAAACAAGGCATTTTTTAGACTGGCTTTATGGTATTAATCTCTCAAGAGCTTTAATGCATGCTGTA
>CAYGVK010000025.1:0-8653 GCA_964353375.1 Candidatus Woesearchaeota archaeon | reverse complement strand
ACAGAAACAGTACTAAAACAAGCTTTAAGAGAAAGAGTAAAACCGGTTTTATTTATTAACAAAGTTGATAGATTAATCAAAGAATTGCAAATGACTCCTGAACAAATGCAAGAAAAATTTGTAAAAATAATTGATAATTTTAATTTATTAATAGAGCAGATTGCTGAAAAAGAATACAGAGAAAAATGGAAAGTTAATGTTAATAATGGAAGTGTTGCATTTGGGAGTGCAAGAGATAATTGGGCATTGTCAATTCCTTTCATGAAAAAGAAAAAAATCAGTTTTAAAGATATTTTTGATATTTATAAAAAAGAAAAAGATGAAAGAGATAAATGGATATGGGAAAAAGCTCCTTTGTATGAAGTTATATTAGACATGGCAATTAAACACTTACCAAATCCAAAAGAGGCTCAAAAATACAGAATCCCTAAAATATGGCATGGTGATATAAACTCTGATTTTGGGCAAGATTTAATGCATTGCAATCCAAAAGGAGAAGTTGCTTTTGTTGTTACAAACATTGTTATTGACTCTAGGTCAGGAAAAGAAATCTGTGCTGGAAGATTATTTTCAGGAACATTAAAACCAGGAATGGATGTTTATTTAAATCTTGCAAAAAGCAAGCAACGAATTCAGCAAGTTTTAGTTTATAATGGAATAAAACCAGAACAAATGGAATCTGTTCCTGCAGGAAATGTGTTAGCAATTGCAGGAGTAGTTACTGAAACAGGAGAAACAATAACAACTCAGCCACAAGATATATTTGAATCAATAAGACATATTTTTGAACCTGTTATTACAAAATCTATAACAGTTCCTAAACCACAGGATTTGCCAAAATTAATTGAGGTTTTGAAAAAAGTTGCAAAAGAAGATCCTAGTATAAAAATTGAAATTAATGAAGAAACAGGTGAAAATCTTATGAGTGGAATGGGTGAGCTTCATTTAGAAATTATTGAAAACAGAATTAAAACAGAAAAAGGAGTTGAAGTTAAAACATCTGCTCCTATTGTAGTTTATAGAGAAACTGTTATGAAAAAAGGAAAACCAGGAGAAGGTAAATCTCCTAATAAGCATAATTTATTTTTTATTCAGATTGAACCATTAGAAGAAGCAGTTTATGAAGCGATTAAAAGAGGGGAGATTTTAGATAAAAGAATCAAAAAGAAAGATGAAGATTTATGGAAAAAATTATCTGAGTTAGGTGTTTCAAATGTTGAGGCAAGGCAATATAAAGATATTTACAAACATTGTGTTTTTTTAGATAAAACAAGAGGTATTGTTCAGATTGGAGAAGTTATTGAATTAGTTTTAGATGCTTTTGAACAAGTTGTTGATGCAGGTGTTTTAACAAGAGAGCCATGTATAAGATTAAAGGCAAGTTTAGTTGATATTAAATTACATGAAGATTCTATTCATAGAGGGCCTGCACAAGTTTATCCTGCTGTAAGAGATGCTATCAGAGAGTCTATTCATTCAGCAACTCCTGTTTTATTTGAGCCTGTTCAAACTTTGGCTGTTGAAGCTCCTTTAGAATTTATGGGAGAAATAACAAAATTATTTCAAAGTAAAAGAGGACAAATTATTAATATTGAACAATTACCAGGACATATTATAATAAAAGTCAAGCTTCCTGTTGCTGAAATGATTGGAATAGCAAGTGATTTAAGAAGTGCAACAGAAGGAAGAGGAAACTTTTCAATGGTAGACCAGACATTTGAAAAAACTCCTACTGAAGTTCAGACAAAAGTTATAAAGCAAATCAGAGATAGAAAGGGGTTAGCGGAGAATGAGTAATTTATCACATATATTTTTATAAATAAATAAAAGATATTTATTTATGGCATTTAGTGTGCGTTGTAAACATTGTGGATTTTATGAAACTGAACATGAAAAATTTGGGCTTTTAACTGAAAGACAAATACAAAAAGTATCACAATGTCAGGGTTATGAGCCTTGGGCTACTATTCAAGAAGCTATTCAATATCTCAGTGAAGTTTATACAGAGATGTCAGCAGCAATGCCTAATGATTTTACGTTCGCTGATCCAGGTCACAAGAATAATTCTCTTCCTAGTGAAATTGAGGAAAGAATTCTTGCTAATATTAAAAAACATGAAAGAGGAATTTGTAGAAGAATTATAAGAGAAGATCCAGATCTTTTAGAAGCATTTGAGGAATGCTTGGCATTAGCGCCGGCATAATCCCCCTCGTTAATTTCATAAATCTTTAATTTATTTTCAGAAAGATTTATAAACCCGAATTTTTATTGATATAACATAACTCTTATATTGAAGTTATTAATCAATAATATATAATAATGAGAATAAGCAGAGCCGAGTGATAAACAAGGTAGATTATATATTAATAATAAAATAGAAAAACAAATATGGCAAAAGAAAAACCTGTAATAAATATAGTGTTTGTTGGCCATGTTGACCATGGAAAATCAACATGTATAGGCAGGCTTATGTATGATTCTGGTATTTTACCTGAACAGCAAATGAAAAAACTTATAGAGGAAGCTAAAAAGCATGGAAAAATAGGTTTTGAATTTGCATATGTTATGGACAAGTTTAAAGAAGAAAGAGAAAGAGGATTAACAATTGATTTATCATATCAAAAAGTAGTTACTCCTAAAAGAGAAGTTACAATTATTGATGCACCTGGACACAAAGATTTTGTTAAAAATATGATAACAGGAACTTCTCAAGCAGATGCTGCATTTTTGACAATATCAGTTAAAGAAGGAATTCAACCTCAGACAAAAGAACATTTATGGTTATTAAGAACAATGGGTGTTGAACAATTAGCTGTTTTAATAAATAAAATGGATACTGTTGATTATAAAGAAGATAAATTCAATAAAATAAAAGAAGAAGTTTCAAGTTTGTTAAAAGTTGTTGGAATTAAACCTGAAAAAGTAACTTTTTTGGCTGCTAGTGGATTAAAAGGAGACAATATATTTAAAAAGTCTGCAAATATGCCTTGGTACAAGGGGCCAACTTTATATGAACAATTAGATTTATTTGAAAATCCTAAAAAACCAATTGACTTGCCTTTAAGAATGCCTGTTCAAGATGTTTATGAAATTACAGGTATTGGAACAGTTCCTGTTGGAAAAATTGAAACAGGTGTTATGAATATTAATCATAAAATTATAGTATTGCCTGGAAGAACAGGAACAGGTATATCAGGTGAAGTCAAAAGTATTGAAATGCATCATGAGCAATTACAAAAAGCAGAAGCAGGAGATAATGTTGGAATTAATATAAGAGGAGTTGGTAAAAAAGATATTGCAAGAGGAGATGTTATATGTGATGCTGCTAAACCAGCAACAATAGCATCAGAATTCACAGCACAAATGGCTGTTATTAATCATCCAACTGTAATTGCAAAAGGGTATACTCCTGTATTCCATGTTCATACTGCACAAGTTCCGTGCCAGTTTATAGAATTAATTCATAAAGTAGATCCTACATCAGGACAACCTATGCCAGGAAAAGTTGATTTTTTGAAAAATGGAGATGTTGCTTTAGTTAAATTAAAACCAATGGGCAACTTAGTAATTGAAAAACAATCAGTTAATTCACATATGTCAAGATTTGCTGTAAGAGATGCAGGTGCAACAGTTGCTGCAGGTGTTTGCACTGATTTAGTTGTTAAAAAGATTTAATCTTCTTAATTGTTATTTATTAATCTTATACATCGCTACTCGATAATATGTAACTTTTCTTGGGATTATGTAACCTCTTATGTAGCTTTGTTATTTTATATGTTAATAATATAAACCCCTAAATTTTCACTACTGAACCATAATACTTTATCTCAATAAAATTTTTATAAGCACTTATTTTAAGATTTATACAATGGGAAGACAATCTGAAGAAAAAAAACAGAGAAGATTCGCGAGAAATGCAGCAAGAGCAAGAAAAAAACAAGAACAAGAATATGAAAGGGGATTTGGTGAAAGAAGTAGACGGCAATTTAGATGGGGACTTATATCTGCAGCGGCAGTAGGGCTTGCTGCTATTTTGCTTCCTTATAATTGTAATAGAGTTAATCAAAATACTGAAACACAACAACCTGTTCCTTTTCAAGAAGTTGATGAAGCTAATAAAAGTGAATTAAAATTAAAAGATTATATTTTAAATAGATTTCCAAATACAAAACAAGGACATCTTGTTGTTTTAGAACATATTACTTATAATTGTCCTGCGTGTGGACCATTGGGAGAACAAGCATTAGAATTAACTACTGATTTAAATTTAAAATATAAATTAGATATTGGTTTTGTTAAATATCTAAATAATGAAAATTCAGGGGCAGAATCTGGTGTGAGAGGTTATCCTGATTTTGATGTTTTTAAGAAAACAGAAAATGGTTATGTCATGGTTACTCCCAGCGAAATAGAAATACATGATATTTTTCCATTAAGGAGAGCTGTTTTAAGTTTTGGCATTGGAATTGAACAAGTTCAACAAGACCTTATTTATATTCAAAGATTATTAGAAAGATTAGATAAACCTAAAACAATTTCTTTTGACAGAGAAACAAAAAGTTTTAAGGTTCAAACAGATTTAAGTGACGAATCTGATGTTGATTTTGAAGAAGGATTTACATTGAACAATAATATTTTAAATATTGCAAGATTAACTGTCGGCAATGTATCTGATTCTATAAAAACAAAAAGAATAAAATTAGAGGATTGTGTTGACTTTTTCTCTCTTGTTAAATCAGGGGCTTTAGATGGTGATTACAAAACTTATTTAGATGATGAAAATGGAGAAATTGATTTTAAAACAATAGATGAACAGGGAATAACATTAGATGAGGCAAGAAGGCTATATTCATTTTTAAGTTTTTATGTTGATTCTGGAGTTGTAAAAAACCCAGATGCTAAAATTACAGATTCTATGAAATCCAGATTAGATAATATTAAAAGCAGATTATATTTAGAAAATTTACTTGAATTAGAGAAAGAAGGAAAAGTTCAGAAAGGATGGACAAATATATTTGATAAACATATAAAAGAAAGAGAAGAAATTTATCAGGGAATAGCAGATAATTTAGATTTTACTGCAGTTCCAAAACCAACAGAAAGATTGTTAAGAGGGTGGGCAGAACAATCTGGAAGAAAAGTTAGTTTTAGAGATATCCCAAGCAAAGCACAATTAGAAAGATTAGCAGAAGAAAGACAAATTCCAAATTATGGTTTTGAAGCATTATTAGATGCTGCTGAAAGACAAAGGCAGCAAATAGAAATTTTTGAAAAATCTGATAATGTTTACTTCTTACCAAGAGACACCCCTCTCCCTGTTTTATTAAAATTACTCGATCAATATAAAGAAGGTGTAATTTTATATAGGGCAGTAGAGCATGATGTAGATGGAATTAAAAAAATTGCAAAAGGATTTCCAATTATATGTTTAGAGACATCTGTTAATTATTCTACTTTATTTGGAGAATATGCCCATAATGACATTGCAGGTTTTTTAACAGGACTAAACAAAGATACAAATTGGAAGCCGCTAATAGCAACATATCGGGGTGGTAGCACAAACGGAGAGTTTGTAGATGTTAAATATTTTATCCCTAGTCCTGATGACAGCAAACCCTATTCTGTAAATAAAAAGAATTTAACCCTTGAATAATTAATTACTCCATAGTTAACATTTTTATAAGAAATGCTTATATACCAATTTTGCCTTTAATAAATAATTAAATTTGAAAAAACCATATGAACAAAAAAGCTAAATTTTTAGTTGGGTTGGTTTTAGTATGTTTGGTTGTTATTTCTGTTCTTGCAGTAATTTCTGTAAGTGCAAAAGCAAAGCCTATACCAAGGCAATCAGAGTGTAGTAAAGGAGATAGAGAATGTATAGATGATCCTACTGCTTCAATAGAATGCAAACACAGATTCTGTCATAAGGATCCAGACACTGGTATTTTTTATTGGGGTCCCTGGATTGAGTTTGAAAAAGGAGGAACAGAAGAGTCCTCATCATGTGACAGGACTTATACAATGTGCGCTCCAAATGGGCAATTATTAGGATGTATAGATAACAGTGATTGTAATCAAGGATATATATGCCAAGCAGGACAATGTATTCCAGAACCACAACAACCACAACCCCCAATACAACCAATTGAATAATTTTTTATTTTATTTTTTATTTTAATTTATTTTTGTAATTTTTATTTTCTTAATCATTTTAATATATTTTTATTATCACCTTATATTAATAAAATTTAATTAACCTATCTCTCTCACCCCTCGAGTAATTATTTTAAGAATTTTAAGAGTTAGTTATTAGTTAATAAATAAGAAGAGTCTAGGATTAAGATTTATATTTTATAAAAGTTTAATGAGAAATAAGAATATAAAAAAGAAAGAAAAAAATTAAAGATCTTCTTCGACATCGTTTTCATCTTCTAACCCCAACTTGTCGAGTTCTTCTACAAAATCATCTTCTTCGGACATTTTCACACCCTTTTATTTTCAATCCTATATTATTGGAATAGTTTATAAACTTTCCTATAAAAAGGAAGTATGATCTACAAATTAGTAGAATTTATAAACCCCTTGATATTTATTTGTTTGACCCTAATTTTAAAATATTATAGAAAGATTTATAAATTAAAATTCTATAATCCTATTAATTAAAGAAAAGAAAAAGATATTATCATTTTGTATTAGATTAGTTAATATCACTCGATCACCTACTCATATTATTTTTTAGTGAGTATCAAAATTCATTTGAAATAATATTCTTTTTCTAGGAAAAAATATGGCTAAAATAAGCCCAGTATCAATAAAATATATTGTACATGCAAAATTTGAGGCAGATGGAGTTATTGAAAAACCTGATATGATTGGAGCTTTATTTGGGCAAACAGAGGGTTTGCTAGGTGAAGACTTGGAAATGAGAGAGCTTCAAAAACAAGGAAAGATAGGAAGAATAGAAGTTAGTACAAAACATGAAAATGGAAAAACTATTGGAGAAATTGAAATTCCTTCTGCAATAGATAAAACAGAAACTACAATTATAGCTGCTGCCTTGGAAACTATTGAAAGAGTTGGGCCAAGTGATACTAAAATAACAATAGAAGATATTGAAGATGTTAGAGGAGGAAAGAGAGATTATATTTTAGAAAGAGCAAAAAAATTATTAGAAAAATTTGGTGATAAAGAAAATGGAACAGCTGAATTTGCTAATGAGATAAAAACAGCATCAAAAATATCAAGGCTTCAAAATTATGGAACTGAAAATCTTCCTTGTGGTGATATTTCTGGAGATGAGATTATAATTGTTGAAGGCAGGGCAGATGTTATTAATCTTTTAAAAAACAATGTTAAAAATGTTATAGCAATCAATGGTACAAAACTTCCTGAAACCATTATTCAATTAACCAATAAAAAAGCAGAAGTTATTTTATTTGTAGATGGGGACAGGGGAGGAAATTTAATAATAAAAAATGTTTCTCAAAATGCTAAATTAGATTATATTGCTATGGCACCAGAAGGAAAAGAAGTAGAAGAATTAACAGGAAAAGAAATTCTTCAGGCTTTAAGAAAGAAAATTCCTATTAATGATTATTTAGAATCTAGTAAAAGAAGAGGGGTAAATAATTATAATAAATCTAAAGAAAAAGAATCTAAGATTAAAAAATTAACCCCAAAGGAAAAAGAAGACATAAAAGATGAATTAGATGAGTTAATAGGAAGTAAGGGTGCTGTGATTTTTAATAAAGAATTAGAAAAAATAAAGAAAATTCCAATAAGAAGATTATATTCTTTGGAATTAGATGAAGAACCTTATGTAATTGCAATAGATGGGATTGCAACTCCCCCTATAATAGAAGCGTGTGAAAAACTTAAATGCCATAATTTAATTGCAACAAACTTTGTTAACACAGATACAAAGATTAATTTAGTTAGCTTTTGAATTGGAAATTTAAAATATTAATAAAATCAAGAACATATAAACATTTTTATTCGAGAATATTTAGGGTAAGCTAAAACAAGAGAAGTGTTGCTTGATAATGCTTAACAATTTTAAAAGGAATAAAAGGATTATATTATAAATTAGTAACATAATCAAGATATGTAAAGAGTGGAATCATAACAAAAACAAGATTAAGTGATAAGAAAGAAAAATTATATGTTAATGATAAATAAAAAGATAAAATATTAACAAGATTTAAATATTATAAATTGTAAATATTAACATGTAAAAAGAGGCTCAAATAGTTTCAAAAGTCAATAAAAGAAGGGCGCTTAGTTTTGTTATTATTTTAATCATATTGTTTTTAGGATTAATTGCATATTATTCTTTTATATATGAAAAGAAATGCAGTGATTTTTCATGTTTTAAAAAAGAATTAAGTTCATGTGATAAAGCTAATTTTCTTAAAGAAGACAGTGAAGCAACATGGCTTTATGTGATAGAGGGCTTGACAAAACAAGGGTGTAAGGTAAAAGTTAAATTAATACAATTAAAAACAGGAGATTTAGAAAATGAAATACTGCAAAATAAATACATGGATTGTTATATTTTACAAACAAGCATAAATTATCCTGAAACACAAATATCAAGATGTCATGGTTTATTAAAAGAAGAAATTCAAAACCTGATTATACAAAAAATGCA
>CAYGVK010000024.1:0-8855 GCA_964353375.1 Candidatus Woesearchaeota archaeon | reverse complement strand
CTTTTACATGCATATACAGCCACCCAAGTATTTGTGGTGTGTGGAATAGGGTCTATAACTTAAGTAAAATGTTTATTAAACAAGGGCATGAAGTGCATGTTTTTTCAACAAATGTAATTAAAAGTACAAATGAGGTTTCTGATTATTACCAAGAATTTGAAGGAATTCACATACATAGATTTAAACCATGGCTTTCTTTTGGAGAAAATGTGAAATTTTGGAATTTTAAAAAGAAAATAAAAGAAATCTCTCCTGACCTGATAATAACAGAAGTTTACAGACATCCTCATACACTCTCTGCACTTAAGATTTCAAGACAATTAAAAATTCCGTGTTTTTTAACAACACATGCACCCTTTGTTGAAAAAGAACTGCGTTCTTTTACAGGCTATATGCTTGAAAGAATTTTTGATAGATTATTTGGAAAAAGGGTTTTAAATTCATATGATAAAGTTTTGGCAATAACAAAATGGGAAATTCCTATATTATTAAAAATGGGTTTGGAAGCTGATAAATTTTTTTATTCTCCAAATGGAATACCTTCAGAATTTTTTAAGGAAAAAATAAGGCTTAATCCTCCTGAAACATTATTTTTTCTTGGAAGAATCTCTAAAATTAAAGATATAGAAACTTTAATAAAAGCTATAAATGAAATTCAGCAAAATAAAAGGCCAAAACTAAAGATTATTGGCCCATCTGAAAAAGATTATGAAGGGAAATTAAGAAATTTGATTTTAGCTTTGAACTTATCTAAATATATTTATTTTTTACCAGCAATATATGAGCTTGATAAGAAAATACGTGCAATGAATTCAGCAGACATTTTCATTCTTCCAAGCAAAAGAGAGGCCATGCCCCAGTCTTTAATAGAGGCAATGGCTCTTGGAAAAATAGTAATTGCTTCAGAAACAAAAGGTGCATTGGATATATTATCAGATTCTGAGAATGGCTTGTTATTTCCAGTACATGATTATAAAACTTTATCAGAAAAAATTCTATTCACACTTGATAAAAAAAATATTTCAAAAATAAATCTTATTAGAAATAGGGCAAGAAAAAAGGCAGAAAGCTTTAAATGGGATAAGATATTCGTCAAATTCAGTAATTTGATAAATTCAATATGATATCTATAATCATAACTGCATGTAAAGAAGAAAAAACAATCTCAAAGGCAATAGAATCTATTTTAAAAAATAAAATTCAAGAAGAATTTGAAATATTAGTGGTTGCACCAGACAAAGAAACTTTAAATAAAGCCCAAGAATTTTCAATAAATAATAGAATAATTTTAATCCAGGATCCTGGAAAAGGAAAACCAGCTGCTTTAAATTTAGCTTTTAAAAGAGCAAAAGGAGATATTTTAATTTTAACAGATGGTGATGTTTTTATTGGAACAGATTCAATTAAACCAATTCTTGAAAAATTTAGAGATAAAAAAATAGGCGCTGTTTCAGGAAGACCTGTTTCATTAAATGATAAAAAAAGCATGCTTGGATTCTGGAGCCATCTTTTAACAGATATAGCAGATAGCAGAAGAAAAAAAGCAATACTCTTAAAAAAGAAATTTGTTTGTTCTGGTTATTTGTATGCAATGAGAGCAGGGGTTGTTCCAGAAATACCAGAAGAAACTCTTTCTGATGATGGATTTATATCACATTTAATTTACAAAAAAGGATATAAAATAGGATATTCTCCAAATTCATTAGTTTATGTAAAATTTCCCACTAATTTAAAGGATTGGATTAAACAAAAAAAAAGGTCTGCAGGAGGATATAATCAGATAAAAAAGTGGACTAAAGCAGAAATACGCTCTTTTTCAAAAGAATCTGCAGGTTTATTTCAGGTTTTTAAATATCATAAAAATATAAAGGAATTTTTCTACACAATTTTGCTTATTTTTACCAGAATTTATCTATGGGCGATTATATTTAAAGATATTAATCTTAAAAAAAAGAGCCTTAAAAAAATGTGGCTAAGAATAGATAGCACTAAATAACAAAGAATAAAAAACCAAGATTTATATAATTATATGGAAGAAAAAGAAAAAGGGGAAATAACTGAAAAAAGCTATGTAAATTCATCTGTGGGTGAGAGAATAAAAGCATGGCTCAAAAAAAAGAATAATTTGATTTTTATTTCTGTTCTTATTTTTTCTATTGCATTAAGACTCTATTATTTCTTTTTAACAAAAAATCAGCCTCTATGGTGGGATGAAGCAGATTATATGGCATATGCAAAAAAAATTGCAGGCCTAAACGTATTTTGGAATATATCTCCTCAACATCAATCATTATTTCCATATATAGCAGCCTTTTTTTTCAAACTAGGACTTTCTGAGCTTTGGATAAAATTTTTCATAGAACTCCTTCCTTCTATAATCTTGATTTTTTTGATATACAAAATATGTTTATTAATGTATCATGATAAGAGAATTGCAATAATAACAACATTTTTAATTTCAACTTTTTGGGAGCTTTTATTTAATAACATGAGATTTCATTTGGAATCTTTGGCATTGTTAACAGGTTTTCTTGCAGTTTATGTTTTTTTCAAAGGTTATGAAAAAAAGGAAAAATTCTTTTTAAAAATTCAGCCTAAATTTGCTATGGTTGTAACAATGTTATTGATTATTATTACTTATTCGTTTAGACGAGCTTATTTTATTTTTGGAATTTTTATTTTAATATATATGCTTTTTACAAAAAAAATAAAAGAACTTGTCAAGGATAAATATAACTGGATAGCATTAATAATAGGGATAGGATTTTTTTTCATAGTAGAGAATATTATTTTCAAAAATAGTATCTCTTCTGTTGCTCAAACTTATTTTAATAAAGCCCCCTTTAATTTAATGCCCTTTCAGGTTTTTGCATCATATTTTGTAAATATATTTAATACAAAATTAAGCATACTGCTCTATTTATTCTGGCTCGGTCTAATTTTACTTATTATAAGGTGCATTTTTTCCTTTGGATATTTTAGGAAACCAGAAAATAAAACAATAAGAAATGATTTTTTTAATCTAATCATGATTTTTGTCATGCTTTCTTATTTCTTATTTATACAAAAAAGAACAGACAATTTTGGAGAGCCAAGATGGTATTACCCGTTATTGTTAGGTTCATTGATATGTATTTCCAAAGGGGCATTATTCATTACAGATTATATTAAAAAATATAGCAAGCAAATTTCTGTAATAATTCTTATTTTATTAATAGGTTATGGGGGTTATTATGAATTAAGACATGCTGATATGATCATAAAAGATAAAATTAATTCTTTTAATGGTATAAAACAAGCAGGATTATTTTTAAAAGATATATCAAACAAAGATGATATAATTGTGAGTGTTCCAGAAACACAAGCTGCATATTATGCAGAAAGAAAAGTACTTGGTCCAGATGATGTATTAAATAAAAGCGATATAACCTTAGAAGAATTTATAAATGCCATTAAAAAAGATGAAAATAAAAAAATAAGATATGTAATAGTTACATTTTCAGAACCAAACCATCCAACATGGATGAGGCAAGATGAATATTTTACAGATCCCCAGACAGGACAGGTTGGATTTTCAAATATAAAAATACCATTTATGAATACTACAATTGATATAACAAATCAAAAACAAGATATCAAACAATCAGTAAGTTATCAAACAATCACATTCAATCTTTTAACAATAAAAGATGATGCTTTTGTTTATGAAATAAAAAGATCAAATTAAATCTTTAAAAAATGCTCTGTTCTTTTTAAGATTATTAATAACATCTTTTATAATCGGTTCAAGTTCTCCTTTAGGAGTAAATCCTATTTTTTTTATTTTATCAGAATTAATCGTATAAACATGCTGGCTGATTGTTTTTTGAGGAGTCATGAAATATACAAAATCTTCTCTTAAAACTCTTTTTAATATTTCTAGAACCTTGTTAAGATTAGTGTGAAAAGATGTAACATTAAAATATTTCCCTTTCATTTTATCAATATTTTCAAGTGCAAAAATTATTGCAATTGCATTATCTTTAACATCGAGATAAGTTTTATTATTGTACATAGCGCTCTCAAAAATATTTATCGGAATTTTGTAAACAGATCTTATGCACATGAGATTTATTATTGTTTCATATCTAAAACAAGGATTGTATCCAACAATTGTTGCTGGCCTTAAAATAACAACCTTGAATAAATCATCATTAAGTTCAAGAATTTCTTTTTCAGCCATTACTTTGGTTCTTCCATAAACAGACAGAGGATCTTTTGGAGCTTCTTCATCAAGTTCCTCTCCACGACTATAAATGCTTACACTTGATTGAAATATAAATCTTTTTACCCCAAACTCTTTAGCTAGTTTTGCAGTAGAAACAGCAGATTTATAATTAACTATTTCACATTCTTTATCTTTTCCCTCACGATTTGTTGTAAAAGCATCAACTATTGCAGCTAAATGTATAACAGTATCAGGACTATATTTTATTAATGCTTCTTTAATACTTTCAGAATCTCTAATATCTGCTTTTTCCCATGGGATTACTATAAGATTTCCAGTTTTCTTTTTTAAACTGGCCAGTCCCTCTACCTTTCCTTTTGAAAAATTATCAAAAATTATTATTTTTGCTTTTGGATATTTTTTAGAGAGCTCTTCAACTACTGTATACCCAACATATCCTGCCCCGCCTGTGACCAATATATTATCCATAATACTCTCTTTCAATCTAAATATATAAAATTATCTAAATTAATAAATACAGCATTTATTAACTACCACCCACTTTTTATTACAGCAATTATTCTACCAACATCTTCATCTGAAAGATGATTATGCAATGGAATAGAAACATATTTGTTTTCAACTTTATTCATTATTGGAAGATCTTTTCGTTTTTCTCCCCCAAAAATAGGACAAATATCATTTCTAACATGCACCATATGAGATTCTATTTCTTCATTTTTTAATTTATTAATAAAATCTTCTCTTCTTTCAACTTGTATAGTAAAAAGCCAGTTTCCGCTTTCTCTATCAGACTCTCTTTTCAGCAATGTAAGTCCAGGAATTCCACGAAGTTCCTTAAGATAGCGTTGCACAATTTCATTTCTTCTTTTTATGACATTATCAAAATGATCTAATTGTGTTAGTAATAATGATGCAGTTACATCATTCATATGATATTTATAACCAATATCAGTTATATGGTATTTCCAAAAAATATCTCCTTTAAAATCCCTGTCAATTCCATACCATCTTAATATTTTTGCTTTTTTATAATACTCTGGATTAATCATACTAATCATACCTCCATCAATAGATGTTATCTGTTTTATTGCCTGAAAAGAAAAGCATGAAAAATCACTTATAGAACCTATAAATTTTCCTTTATATTTTGCACCTAATGCATGTGCTGCATCCTCTATGACTTTTAGATTATACTTTTTTGCAATTGCATTTATTTCATCCATATCACAAGGATAGCCTGCCCAATGGACACACATTATAGCTTTAGTTTTAGGAGTTATTTTTCTTTCAATATCTTTTGGGTCTATATTCATAGTGTCTTCTTGAATGTCTGCAAAAACAGGTTTTGCACCAGTATAAAGTATAGGTATATTTGTTGCTGTGCATGTCATTGGAGTTGTAATTACTTCATCTCCTTGCTTAAGCCCTGCAAGGACTAGTGCAAGATGCAATGCACCTGTTCCTGAATAAACACTTACAGCATAAGGAATTTTAAATTTATTGCAGAATTTTTCTTCTACCTGATTTACTTTTTCACCCTGCCCTATCCATCTTGTTCTTAATGTTTCTACAGCATTTTGAATAACATCTTCTGGCATATATGGATAGAACATAAAAATTGGTTTTTTTTCTTCCATTTTATAAGAATCTTGGACAAGTTTATAAATATTATTATAATTATGTTAATTTATTATTCTGTTAATTTATCGTATAATCTAACAATAAATTTAAATGGAGAATATAAAAGTCTTAGCCTTATAATAGAAATAAACATTTTTACAGGGGTTTTAATTAACTTTATTTTTGATCCCTTTTTATCGTCCCAAACTGTTGGTATTTCTAGAATTTTGAAATTTTTTTTCTTAAGTTTATAAAGTAAATCAACATCAAATGCCCAATCTGCAATATTTTTTTTGTTAATTAGTTCTTCAACAGCTTCTTGTTTAAACAACTTTGCACCGCATTGGGTATCTAAATATGGAAGATGGAGTATTAGTCGAACCAATAAATTAAACCCCCTATTAGTTAGTTTCCTGATAAAATTGGTTTTAACTATACTTTCTTTCATTCCTCTGCTTGCAATAATTCCATCATTCCTTCCTATATTAGTAATAAGTTCGTAAAATGCTTCTGGTGAGGTGGCCATGTCTGCATCAACAAAACCCATTAAATCATAAGCATTATAAAAAGCATTTTTAAATCCTTCAATAATTGCAAACCCTTTACCCTTTTTTTGAAAATTTATAAAAGATATATTCTCATTTTTTAAAGAATGCTCTCTTACAATATCTTCAGTCCCATCTGTGCAGTTATTAAGAACAATCAATATATCAAAATTATCAGTTTCATTATTTTTTGTTTTGAAAAAGCCTGCATATTTTTTTAAAGTATTTCCTATTCTTTTTTCTTCATTATAAGCAGGTATTACTATACACACTTTCATTTTTTAATCAAAAAAAGACTGCCTATAAATGTTATTATAGTGGAGAACATAAATGCTATACTGAATTCTTTAATTGTTGCATGAAATAAAATAAGTACAGTCAGCTGTAAAATGAAAAATAAAGATATAAATATAACATCAATTATTCTAAATTTATTAACAGAAATTTTATACAATATTAAGATATTTAATAAAGAAATAAAACTAAAAGCAACCCCAATATATAAAATAAACTGCGAAGCATCAATATATTGCGAACCAAAAAGTATTTTTATAATCAATTCAGGAAAAAACATTAATAAAGTTGTAGCAATTAAACATAATAATACAGTAAAAATCATTGTTTTTTTCGCTATGTCCCTGGCTTTTTCTTTTTTACCATTAATAAATTTCTCAGCACTTAATGGAAACATAGCATAGCCAATTGTAACAGAGCTAAATAAAATCATTTTTCCTATCATTGAAGCAACAGCATATTTACCAGAAATATCTGGAGAAAAGAAAGCTTTAGCAAGTATTATATCTATGCTATATATAAGGACAATTACAAACATTGCAAGCGTTGTTGGCAGACTTTTTTTTGCAAAAACATTTATTTTTTCCTTTATTTCATTAGCATTTATTACTTCTTTTATAAAAGGAAAGGCCAGAAAAAACGAGATAACTATTCCTAAAAGAAATCCAATTATGGCTCCATAAATCCCAAACCCTATATAGACTAATAAAATTGCTATTAAAACTTTTACAGAACTATTTATTATAGAATTCCATCCCCAGAATTTAAATTTCTTCATTCCCTGAAAAATACCAATAACTATCGGAGGAATAAAAGAACCGAATAAAATAAATCCTGTTAAAAACAAAAGCCAAAAAGATATATTTAAAGATTTAGATAAATAAATAGATATTATAATAAAAAGAATAAAAATTAATAAAGAAACACATAAAAATTTCTTAAGTAAAGAATTTAAAACCCCTTTTATTTTTCCAAATTCTTTTTTTATATTAAATTCCACAGTATATTTAGAAACAACAGTCTGTATAGAAGATGTTGGGAAATTAAAAATATATATAATACTTGTAAGAAATGCTAATGTTCCATAATCTTGGGGCCCTAACATTCTAGCCATCGTAAAATGGAAAAAATAATTAAGAAAATTGCTTATGTTAATGAGTATTAATAATATCAAACTCCCAACAAAGAGTTCATTTCTCATTAAATTTTTAGCATGTTCTTTTATTTTCATACCTAACTAAATAAAACTCCTTTAAAAATTAATAATGCAGCTAAACAAATAACTATTTGAAAAGAAAATATTATATAAACAACGTCTTTTTCATAGGCTTTTCCTTTAATTCTTTTTAAAATTTTTATTGCAAAGTGCTCTAACCCATATATTTTAGGATATGGAAGTTCCAGACTTCCATCTTTCTGCGGAATTCCAAAAGATTGTTTTTTTAATTTCCCTCTAACTTTTAATATTGTCTCAATTATATATGGAATAAAAACAAAGATAGCAATTTTTTCAAAATTTCCTAAAATACACATTATAGCTATTATTGCTCCTATAGAATATGTTAAAATATCTCCTGGGAAAACCTTTGCAGGATATTTATTATAAAAATAAAAAACAACCAGTCCTGCAACCATTATAAGCCCCATTAAAGCAATCCATGATGAACCAGTTGAATATGCAACAAATGATAAAAAAGACAGGATTATTATACCCTGTCCTGCTTCTAATCCATTAAAACCTGCTAAAAAATTATAAGTGGTTGTAGCACCTGTAATTCCTAAAGGAATAATAAACAAGGGAAAAAAAATTCCAAGATTTACAGGACCTAAAATAGGAATATTGATTACACTCTCTCCTGCATTTATAACAACTAAAGGTATTGATGCAAAAATGACTAAAAATAATCTAAATCTCCAAGATAATCCTCCATGACGCCAGCTAAATAAGTCATCTGTTAAACCAACAATAGCAAGTATTAATACCACACTCAACATTGCAAAAATTTCTAATACAACATTATCAGCTTGTATTATAAATGTTCTAATCGCAACATATACTAAAACTCCCAGAACAAAAGCCATTACTACAACAGCCCCTCCAGAAGAAGCAACATTTTTAGGGTGATTAAACTTATTCATATCTTCCCATAACAACCCTGATTGCT
>CAYGVK010000023.1:0-9482 GCA_964353375.1 Candidatus Woesearchaeota archaeon | reverse complement strand
GATTTTAATTATGTAGAATCCTCTTATCTGCCCTCTATTTTAGACTTGAATAATAATATTTCAGGTAAGGATGTGCCGACAAAAGTTTATTTTGCAGAATGTGCAATAGATGATTGTGGATGGGGCACGCTTCAGGGAAGTCCTTTAAATGCTTCAACAGAACAAATAGTAGACTTATTCTCTCAACAAGGGAAATTAGAAAAAGTAATAACAGGTGGAGGAGGCTTTTCAGATATTAAAAATAAACCCAAGTTTAAAGTATATTCAATGATTATTCCATTAAAACCAGAGATTATAAATTTAGTGAGCCAGACTCATGAATGGTTCTATTATCCTGTAAATTATATTCCAAAAGAAAAGATATTTGATAATTATTCAGTTCATGGCTCTATTGATAATTTGATATATAAATTTGCTTGGCTAATAATAATATTATCAATTATAACCTCTTTATTATTGTTCTTGATACCAATACTAAAATTAAAAAATAAATAAATTATGGATAAAACATTAATCTCAATAATAATCCCAGCATATAATGAAATTTCTACAATAAATAAAATTTTAAACAGGATTCAAAAAGTAAATATATCAAAAGAAATTATAATCATAGATGATTTTTCAACAGACGGAACACGCCAGTTTTTAAAAAAAATAAAAAATCCAGATATAAAAATTTTTTTTCATAAAAAAAATTATGGAAAAGGCCACGCAATAAGAACAGGAATAAAGCATGCAACAGGTGAAATAATAATTATACAAGATGCGGATTTAGAATATGATCCTCAGGATTATTATAAATTAATTGCCCCTATAATAGAAGGAAAGACAAAGGTTGTTTATGGAACAAGATTTCCTAAAAAGCCAGGGCATCCAAGTCTGATAAAGCCATATTATAGTTTATTTAATCCGTTTTACTTTGCAAATAAAATGCTTACAATAACTGCAAATATTCTTTACAAGGCAAATATTACTGACGAGCCCACTTGTTATAAAGTTTTTAAGACAGATGTATTAAAAAGTATAAATCTTAAATGTGAAAGATTTGAGTTTTGCCCAGAAGTTACAGCAAAAGTCAGAAAAAAAGGATATAAAATTTATGAAGTTCCTATATCATATACTCCAAGAACAGTCAAGCAAGGAAAAAAAATTAATTATAAAGATGGTTTTCAAGCATTATGGACTCTAATTAAATATAGGTTTACAGACTAAATGGGAAAATTTGATACATTTATCCAGACAAGAATTTTAAGACCAATAAGGTTAAAAGCTGTTTTGAAAATTTTAAAAAAACTGCCTGCCGGAGATATTCTTGATATTGGCTGTATGGATGACTATCTTTTAACGAAAATAGGTAAAAAATTTAATTATATCGGAATAGATGAAAATCCACTATGCAAAAACTCCAAAATAATTAAAGGAAGCATAGAAAATTTTCCTGAAAATAAGAAGCTTGATATTATTGTCTGTACAGAAGTTTTAGAGCATGTTTTAGATCCTGTAAAGTTAATACAAAAATTAAAAAAATTATCAAAAAGATTTATATTGATTTCTGTGCCTAATGAACCATTTTTCTCTATATTCAGGCTTTTTTTTCCAGCAAAAGAGCACCTCTGGACAATTTTTCCATGGGCATTAAAAAAACATCTTGGTAAGCCTGTATTTGAGAAAAAAGCATGTTTTCATAGAACATATATTGCTTTGTGGGACTTAAAAAGAGATATATAATCTTTTATCAATAACATATCACAATAATCTTTAAAAAAGATTTTTCCTCTCCTTAAAAATGGAAAAAGTATTGTTGATAAATATGCCTTCAACAATAAGAGTTTATGGCAAGTCTGCATTAAAAGGCATAATTGCTCCAAGACCCTTTGTTTCAATGGCTGAATTAGCAGGCAGTGTTTTATATGCAGGTGCAGATTGTAAAATTTTAGATCTCCAGATTTCTGAAAAACCATTTGAAGAAATGGAAAAAGCAATAAAAGAATATACCCCAAATTATATAGGCATTACATTTACAACATTGTTATTTGAAGAAGCCAAGATTGTTTCAAAATTTATTAAAGAAAGATTTCCAGAAATAAAAATAATAGCAGGAGGAGTTCATTCATCAATCTTTCCAGAAGAGGTTGCTGAAGTCCCTTATATTGATATTGTAGTATATGGAGAAGGTGATATAACTTTACAAGAAATTGTGAAAAACAAACCCCTGAATTCTATAAAAGGCATTGCTTATAATAAAAGTGGACAGATAATCAAAAATCCACCAAGACCTTTAATTGAAAATCTTGATAATTTACCAATGCCTGCTTGGCATTTGTTCAATCCCAAAATGTATATGAATCCAAAAGCAATTGCCAGAGAATCTCCTGTTGGAACAATAGGAACTTCGAGAGGTTGTGTTTATGGATGCATTTATTGCAACAAATCAGTATTCGGAAGAAGATTCAGAGCAAAGTCAGTGTCAAGAGTTGTTGATGAATTTGAATTTTTGCTGGAAAATGGTTTTAAAGAGATTCATGTTTGGTATGATATGTTTGCAACAGATTTGAAACGTGCAAAAGAAATTTGTGATGAAATAATCAAAAGGGATTTAAAATTTTCTTGGCAGTTAGAATGTGGTGTAAGAGTAAATTCTGTGGATGAAGAATTTTTCAGAAAATGTGTAAAAGCAGGATGCTATAAAGTAGCCTTTGGTTTTGAATCAGGAGATGATTATATATTAAAGACTATAAATAAGGGAACTACTATTGAGCAAGCAAGAAATGCTGTAAATTGGGCAAAAAAAGCAGGAATGGAAACTTCTGGATTTTTTATGTTGGGATTGCCAGAAGATACAATTGAGACAATGGAAAAAACAATTAAGTTTGCATGCTCATTAGGGTTAGATTATGCAAAAGCTACGATTCTAGTTCCTCTGCCTTCAACAGCTGTCTTTGATGATTTTGAAAAAAAAGGATTATTAAAAACAAAAGACTGGACAAGGTATAATTTTCACACAGCGTCGAAAGTTTATGAACATCCAAACTTAAGCTGGGACATTTTAGAAAAATATTACAACAAATTTCATAAGACATTTTATTTCAGGCTAAGTTATATTTTAAAAAGGTTATTTAGAAGCATAAAAAAGGGGGAAATATTTGATGATGCAAAAATGGCATTTAATACATTCGTAAAATGAAAAGACAAACAATAGTCATCTTAGGTGCAGGAATTACAGGGCTTGTGTCAGCATATTATTTATCCCAAGATTATGACATAATAGTTTTAGAAAAAGAAAATTTTATTGGTGGAAGCGCAGCAGGTTTTGAATATGAAGATTTTATTTTAGATTTAGGCCCTCATAAATTATATACAGAACTCCCTAGAATTATGGATGAGATAAAAAAAATATGCCCCGTTAGCAGAATCAAAAAGAAAAATTCAATTTTTTTAAAAAATAATTATTATGATTTTCCATTAAAACTAACTCAGGTTGCAACAAAAATGCCCTTGACAGCCTTTAGTGCAGTGCTGGATATTTTACAAAAACCACTGAACAAGGTAGATGATGATAATTATGAAGGTTATTTAATAAACAGGTTTGGTAAAACTCTTTATGAGCTATCATTCAGAGATTATGCATTTAAAGTTTGGAATTCAATTCCAAGTCAATTAGATAAAGAATTAGCAAAAAAAAGAGTTGCAGTTTCAGGAATTTTTGAGCTTATAAAAAGCATATTATTTAAAGATAATAAAAAGATCAGTGCAGAATATTTTTATTATCCTGAAAAGGGAATAAAACAATTAATAGACAATCTAGCCAAGGAAATAAAAACAAATAAAGGGAAGATTTATCTAAATACAAACATTTCAGAGATTAAAATAAAAAATAAAAAAATAGAATATATCAAGTTTGATGAGAATAAACTTAACCCTGATTATTTAATTTCTACAATACCCTTGGATGAGCTATCTTATATAATTTTTCCAAAGATAAGCCCTCCTGATTTAGAGTATCAAAAATTAAATATAATTTATTTTATTTTGAATAAAAAGAAGGCACTGAAAGATTGTTGGATTTTTTTTCCAGAAAAAAAACTTTTTTTTCAGAGAATAAGTGAGCAAAAAGCATTTTCCGATAAAATCAGCCCGGAAAATAAGACTGTTCTTATGGTCGAAACAACCAGAGAAGTAGACAATATTCTTATCTATAATATTATTAAACAAATGGAGATGATAAAAATTATAAAAAAGGAAGAGATTGAATCTTTTTTTACAAAAACAATTGAGAAAGCATATCCCATATATAAAAAAGGTTTTTCAGGCAGGTTAAGTTATTTTATTAGAAATATAGAATCTATAAAAAATTTTTATTTATTAGGAAGACAGGGGTTATTTAATTATAATAATATGGACCAGTGTTGGGATATGGGGGTTAAAATTACCGAACACATAAAAAATCATGGCTCGAAGCAGGATTGGAAAGTAATAAAAAAATATTTTGATTCTTATAGGATTATTGACTAGATTTAAATAATACTACTTTTTATATAAATAATGGATAATGAATTACAAAATTCAGAATTACAAAAGAGCCTGAAACTTATTGCAAAATCTTCAATAATAGTTTTTATTGGTATTTTTTTATCAAAAATTTTTGCATATCTATACAGAATTGTAATAGCAAGACATTTTGGTCCAGAGGGATATGGATTATTTTCATTAGCGATAGTTATTGTTGGATGGTTCACTACAATTGCTGCATTAGGAATTAACCAGGGAATTGCAAGATATATACCTTATTATAGAGGGAAAAAAGAAGAAAATAAAATAAATTATCTATTCAGATTTTCTTTAATAATCTCTTGTATTTTAGGAATCTTGGGAGGGATTATTCTTTTTTTTACAGCTGATTTTATTTCAGTCTCAATTTTTCATGATGCAAATTTAATTTTCTTCTTAAAAATTTCTAGCGTGCTCATCCCTCTTACACTTCTGGCTTCTATTTTTTTATATAGTCTTTTAGCATTTGAAAAAATAGCAGAGCATTCTTTTATTTTTAATATTTTGCAGAATGTCGCAAAAGTACTCTTTTTATTTATTTTTATATTTTTAGGAATCCAAAAAAATTCAATAATCTATTCTTATTTATTAGGTATTCTGGCAACATTAACTGCTTCTTATTTTTATTGTAAATATAAAATACCAAATATATTTTTAAAACCCAAAATAGATGATAATGAAAAAAAACAGCTTAACAATGAATTATTTAAATATTCAATTCCACTTCTTTTTGCAGGAATAATTTCTTATATTTTCTACTGGATTGATTCTTTTTCAATAGGATATTATAAAGGAACCTCTGCAGTAGGATTATACAGCACCGCAGTCCCAATTGCACTTTTAATTTCAATAGCACCAGTCATTTTTTTACAGCTTTTCTTTCCATTAATAAACAAAGAGTATTCTAAAAAAAATTTTAATCTGATAAAACAATTAAGCCAACAAGTTAGTAAATGGATTTTTATGGTAAATCTCCCAATTTTGGTTCTATTGGTGCTTTTTCCAGGAACAGCAATTAATTTGCTTTTTGGAAGTGCTTTTTTACAGGCTTCTGTTCCATTAATAATCTTATCAATCGGGGCATTTATCTCGTCTGTTTTTCTTGTTTCAAATCAGTTAGTATTGATGGTCGGAAAATCCAAGATAATATTTTATGATATTTTAATAGCTTGTTTGTTAAATTTTATCTTGAATTCTATTTTAGTTCCCATAGAAAAAATTTGGTTTATAGAAAATACATTAGGAATGAATGGAGCAGCAATAGCGACAACAATCTCCATAGTAGTTCTTAATCTATTATTTTTAATTCAGGCAAAAAAATATATCTCGATAGTTCCGTTAAAAAGAAAAATGCTTTCTATATCATTTTCAGCAATATTAGCAACTCTGGCACTTGTTTTTTTAAAAAGTTTATTTAAAATTAGCTTATTGCCAGTACTTATTTTATCAGGCTTTTTCATACTTTTCTATATTTTCCTTGTTGTTATAACAAAAGGGTTTGACAAAAATGACATAATGATTTTAAAAACAATAAAAAATAAAATTTTTATCAAAGCTAAATAAAAACCTTTAAAAATATTTTTATATACATCATGAAAAAAGATATAATAAAGAAAAAGATAAGAAAAATACAGATTTATCCCTTTATTAAAAATGTGCATACTGCAAATAAAACCTTATTTTCTCACCCTCCAAAAGGCTATATGTTTATAGGAGATGATACATCAAAAAAACCGATTATCATGAGTTTTTTTAGGCATTCTAAAAGATTTAAACCTTTTTATCATGCATTTTTAAGGTTGTTCCCAACTGATTTTTTCTTTAATTTTATGAATAAAACAAAAGTAAAAGCAGATGCAGACTTAATATTATCAAATCAGATTTATGATGGAAATCTTCCATGGGTTTTATTTATCTTTGACAGTCCATATGCAATTACAGGACATAACTATAATCTTTTTATTAAAAATAAAGATAAAATTGAGAGAGCACTTCTGGTAGATAGGTGTAAAAAAATCATCTGTTGCAATGAAAGCTCATTGGAAGTTTTAAAGAATTTTTTCCATAAAAATATTCTAAAAAAAACGCAGGTTATTCATCCAGGAATATCAATCCCAGAGAATTTACATAGAAGAGAAAATAAAAATAAAAAGATAACACTCTTATTTATGGGTTCAATAAATAATCCTCATGATTTTTATATAAAAGGAGGATTAGAAGTTATAAATGTATTTGAAAAGCTGCAGGAAAAAAATAAATGCAGCCTTATAATTAGATGCAGAATTCCCGAAAAATTAAGAAAAAGAATAAACCAAAATAAAGATATTAAATTGATAGAAAACCAGATCCCTTTTAAAGAGATAAAAAAAATTTATGAATCGTCGGATATTCTTTTATCCCCTGCCCATGTTTATGTTCTCATGTCTACATTAGAAGCAATGTCTTTTGGTTTACCGATTATAGCTCTGGATGCATGGGGTGTAAAAGATTATATAAAAAATAATTATAACGGGCTGATTGTTAAAAAATCAGATAAGATAAGTGTTTATAAACAAAAGGATTATCTTTCAAATTTAAGGACTAAAAGATTTGTTAAGGAATTAGAAAAAGTTGATGAAGAGGTTATAAAAAGGATTTATGATAAATTAAGATATCTTATTGATAACCCCGATACAAGAATAAGGTTAGGAAAAAATGCAAGGAAATTTATACAAAAGGAATTTGCAATAAAACAAAGAAATCAAAAACTGAAAAAGATTTTTGATGAAATTTTTTATCATAGAGCATAAATTTTTAAATTTGAAATAATTTATAAAGAGAAATGAAAAAAAAGCAAAAAGAAATTTACGAAGGCTCAACAAATTTTCCAGATACAGTCCCTAAAAAGATAACTCAGGTGATAAAAAAAAGAGGATTTTTCAGGGTTATAAGATATTTTCTGGAATTAGTTTATTATAAATTAAAACCAAAGAAACAAGTTATTATTGAAGGAGAAAAATATAAAACTTTTTATCATTGGTATAATACCACCTGGAGAGGGGAAAGGCAGGTTGAAATCCCTTTTATAATAAGAGTTATTAGAAATACAAAAGGGAATATACTTGAAGTGGGAAATGTTTTACAGCATTATGACAATTCTATTAAACACGAAATTGTTGATAAATATGAAAATGGCAAAAATGTTATAAATGAAGACATAGTTAATTACAAATCTGATAAGAAATATGATTTGATTTTTAGTATTTCTACACTGGAACATGTTGGATGGGATGAAAAACCTAAAAATCCTAAAAAATTTTTAGAAGCCTTATCGAATTTGAAAAAATTATTAAATAAAAAGGGTAGGATTATATTCACAATACCTCTTGGGTATAATACTTTTATAGATAATTTAATTCTAAATAAAAAGATTAAACTACAAAAAAAGATTTTTATTAAAAAATATGGCTCTAACTGGATTCAGAAAAAAATAAAAACTAATAAAGATTTTAATTATGAAGACCCGGAAAAAAGGGTAGTTTTGATAGGAGTTATCAAAAAATAAGAATCAAAATGAAAAAACTTAATTTAGGTGCAGGGTTAGACATTAGAAAAGATTTTGATAATCAGGATTATAAAAAACATAATGGCATTAATCTTATTTTTGACCTAGAAAAAATTCCATATCCGATAGAAAGTAATACCTATGATTTTATACTCTGTAATCATATAATAGAACATATAGAAAATATTTTTGGATTATTTAATGAATTGCACCGCATAGCAAAACCAAATGCTATTATTAAAATTGAGGTGCCCCATTTTAGTACAAATTTTGCATTCACTCAGATAGACCACAAACATTTTTTTGGGTTGGATAGTTTAAATATACTGGAACCCACAGATTCTCAGAATAAAACGAAACCTTTTAAAATAATCTCTCAGAGAATTCTTTTTAGAGGAGAAAAATCTAAAAGAATAATGCAGATTATTTCTTATCCTATAGATAAAATTTTTAATTCAAGTCATAGTACGCAATTTTTTGTTGATAGATTTCTTTCAAAAATAATTCCTTTTTATTTTATGGAATATAAAATAAAAGTTTTGAAATAAAGTTTAAAAATAAGATTTATCGAATCGAAAATTTTGATTTTAGAGTCGCCTTTGTTTTTCCAAGAACATATCCAAAATGCCCCTTTTTTAAAAGAAGCAAAGCTTTTTTTAAATATATTTTATTTGTAGTTTTACTCAATTCTTTTATGGTTTTTAACAATACATCTGTTGGAATCTGGCTTACATTGGGATTTCCGTCTTTTAAATCACAGAATTCTATCCAGTCTGCAATAGTTTTAGGTTCTTTCATCAAGTCATTTGTTATGCAATAGTCATATAACTCAGTTGATGGGTAAGGCTTATAAGTTTTTATATCAACAGAATCAATATTATTTTTTTTTATGAAATCAATAGTTTTCTTTAAATCTTCTATTGTTTCAGTTGGAAGCCCAATCATAAAACTTCCGTCTACAAAAATTTTATATTTTCTGCATTGTTCTATTGCCTTTATATTCTGTTTTACAGTTGTATCTTTTTGTATAAAATCTAGAATTCTCTGGCTTCCAGATTCAAATCCAAATTGTATTGCCCAGCAGCCTGCCTTTTTTAAATTCTGCATAACTTTATCATGAGTCTGATCTGTCCTTAAAAAAATATGGAAAATAATATTATATTTTGATAATGCATTACATATTTTTTCTGTTCTTTTGCTTAAATTTGCAAAATTATCATCAGCTATAGTAAACTCTTTTATTTTGTATTTGTCTAAAACTCTAGTTATTGTTTCTATTGTCTTATCAGTATTATAAAACCTTAATAATTTTCCTTTATTATAACAAAATTTGCATCTTCCTGGACATCCTCTGCTTGTGCAAAAAGTTGCTACAGGATATTTTTTAACT
>CAYGVK010000022.1:0-9755 GCA_964353375.1 Candidatus Woesearchaeota archaeon | reverse complement strand
TTAAAAAAAATAGTTGAAGAGAGCATAAAACAAAATTCTAAATTAAAGATAATGGTATTCTCCCAGTACAGAGATACTGTAACAAAAATATGTAAAACTTTAAATGAAATTCCAAATATCTTGGCAAGAGTTTTTGTTGGACAGTTAAAAAAAGGTGAAACAGGTTTATCACAAAAAGAACAGCAGCAAATTATTCAGGACTTTGCATTAGGCAAAATTAATATTTTGTGTGCAACTTCAATAGGAGAAGAAGGATTAGACATTCCAGAAGTAAATGCAGTAATTTTTTATGAGCCAATTCCAAGTGCAATAAGAAAAATACAAAGAGCAGGAAGAACAGCACGTTTAATGAAAGGAAAACTCATAATTTTAATGACTAAAAATACATTAGATGAAATATATTACTGGTCATCTTTTCATAAAGAAAAAAAGATGTACAAAGCAATTCAAAGCATCCAAGACGAGCTTAATAATAAAAATAAAAAAATAATAAATAAAAAACCTAAATATCAAGAGAAACAGAAAACTTTAGTTTAAAAAAACAAAATCAGAAGATAAAAAAACAAAAAAACTTATCAAAAAAAAGAAATTAGTAATCAATAAATGTTAGAAAATAAGCAGAGCCGAGTAATAAGCAAGAAAAATTATATGTTAATAATAAAATCGATAATATATAAAATAACAAAGTTATAAGAGGGAAACAAAGCTAAAGAAGTATAACTAAATCGAGTAATTATATGTAGAGTTAATAAATAAATACTAAACAAAAAATCAAAATGTTTCACAACATCTTTAAAAAATTAAGAAAAACAAATAAATTAAATCTAAAACCAAAAATAATAGCAGATATTCATGAAAAAAATTCTTTAATAATAGCAGAACTAAAATGCAAAAATATTGAAATTGAACTAAAATCATTAAAAATTGCAGATTATATTATAGGAAATATTGCAATTGAAAGAAAAACAATAAATGATTTTATATCAAGCATGTTAAACAAAAGATTAATTCAGCAACTAAGACAGATTCAGCAATATAAAAATAAATTATTAATCATCGAGGGAAATTTAAATAATTTATATCAAGAACAAGAAAATCAAAGAACAAACGAAATAGAAATAAAATCAAAACTAAACTTAAATGCAATTCGTGGATTTATTTTATCTATAATTTTAAATTATCAAATTCCAATAATATTTACAACTAATTATCAGGATACTTGTAATTATTTAATAATATTAGCAAAACAACAATTAAAAACTAAACAAGAAATTTCCTTACATTCAAGAATTCCTAAAACTAAAAAAGAGCTTCAAAAATATATTTTAGAATCTTTTCCAAATATTGGCCCAAAAACAGCCCATAAACTTTTAAAAAATTATAAAACTCTTAAAAATGTTTTTAACCAAGATATAGAAAATTTAAAAACTGAAATAGGAAAAAAAGCTGATACTTTTAAGCTGCTTGAACTGGAGTACTAACAGGCAAGAACATAGAATTTTCTTGAGGAGTTTTCAAATTTGGGTGCAGTTCTATAAATTTCCCCATTTCATCTGCAAAAAATGAATCATTAAACCACTTACCATACAGCTCTCTAAATCTCAACCTAATATCTTCAAACTGAACAGAAGTATTCTCTCTCTCGCGATAATTATTTAAAAATGCAGAGATAAATTCTGCTCTTTGAAGCTTTTCATTCTCACTTTTCATTAAGCCATCAAAATCAATGTCATAAGCTCTTCCATCATGTATTTCTCTATATGAAGTAGCCACAGGAATATTTCCTTCTGGTGACAGGTGTTTTCCAAGCTGAAAGGCAAAATCTTCAACTAATTCATCATTATAAGCATCAGAACTATGGACAGAAACATAAACTCTATCAAAACCCCGTGTTTTAGAAGCTTGTCTAAATTGTGCAGCACACCCTTCTACTAATGCCTTTATTAAACTCTTCATTAAAATACAATTAATAAACTGTTATATAAAAACAAAATTATAATGCAAAATAATCATTCTGCAACAATAAGTTTATAAATATTCAAAGACTTTCTAAATTATATTTTTCAAATATAAATATATCAAACTTTACTTCTTAAAATAAGAATATCAAATTTATTAATATAAAAAATTAAGATAAGAAAATAAATTTAGCGCCACGTCATAGTTTTTAAACCAAAGCAATATTTAAACTAGTAGTTTGTCCTGCATAAATATATCTTGTAGTTGTATAATTATTATAACCTGATTTAGTTAGTTTTATACTATGATTTCCAGCTATTAAATTTGAAACAAGCATTGGTGTTAATCCTTTATAAATTGAATCAACATAAAGCGAAGCACTTGACGGAATTGATATTACATTAAGGTTTCCTATTAAAGTTTGAGATGTACAAGCTCCATCCACACATCCATATGCACATATTAATATTTTGCTCCCTACTTTATTATCACAATAAAATTCTAGCAAGGTAGAATTTCCAAGGCATTTATCTGTATAAGTATTTATTACTGTTGTTCTATAAGCAAAATAAGAATAAGTTAGAGTTGTTTTTGTATTTATATTATATCCGTCTGGATCTGAGCAAGAAAAATTAGATGGAAAATATCCAAAAGCTACGTTCCCTGTAAGTTTAGGATAAGCTGCAAGAACTATAACTGCTATTAATACAATAATAGCAATTATCCAAATATATTTTTTCTGTGTTTTCTGCAATTTCATCCTCTTTTTCATATTATTATATAGAAAATATATATATAAGTTTTTTCATAGTTCTTTATTCCAATTCATAAACTTCTAAATCTTTATATTGAGAACCGCTTCTAAAAAGCTCTGATTTCTTTAATTTAAATTTATCAACTAAAAACTCTTCATTTAATCTTAATTTATTTATTTTTTCTAAAAACTCTTTTTGATATTTTTTATTAATATGTTTAACTCTTGCAATAGTCAAATGGCTCATAAATCTTGTTTCTAATTGAAATAAATGTTTTAAACAATTGTCAATTGCTTTTTGAAACTCTTCTGTGCCTTCTATTCCTAACCATATAATTTTTATGCAATGTTCAGAAAAAACACCTATTTCACTTAATTTTGCATGAAATTTTTTAAGTTTAATGGTTTTCAAACATTTTTTTATTTCTCCAATTTTATCTTCAGAAACTTCTCCTAAAAACTTTAATGTCAAATGCATGTCTTTAAGTTCAGTCATTCTGCCTGTAAATTTAGGCAATGCTCTTTGAATATTTTTTATCTTGCTATGAAGTTTTTCTGGAATATCTATTGAAATAAATGTTCTCATACTTTTATGAATATTAGAAGCTATAAAATCTTTTCTACTTATGTTCTGGATTTACAGCAGCACCTGTTAAATATTCTAAACAAAAAGTAGGAAAAGGTGCTCTTGAACATCTTTCCCTTATAACTCTTTTTTTAGTAGTTTCTCTTTTTCCTCTTTTACCAGCCCTATAATCATTAATTTCTACACAGAGTTCAGAAGGACTATGCACAAACGTGCCTTCTCCAGAAAAAATAAATAATCTAAGGTCCACATCATAAAAACTATTTATTACTTGAAGTGCATCATCTAATGAGTTTCCAACATATAACTCATCTCCAATCACTTCTTTAAGATCCTTAGAATCTGCAGGGCATCTTTGCATTACAACAATAGTTCTTCTTCCCATTTTAATAATTATAAAACCAACTTTTTAAACAAATCTATATTAAAAAATATATAATCAAATCATCTCAGCTAATAATTTAGCTCCTAATTTAATGGTTTGCTTGTTTATATCTTTATCTGGATTAATTTCTACAATATCTGCACCTTTAAAATTATCTAATAAAGATAATCTTTTAATAAAGTAAATTAAATCACGGCTACTCATTCCACCTGGCTCTTGATATGATGTTCCAGGAGCAAAACCAGGATCTAAAACATCAATATCAATTGAAATATAAAAACCATTGCTTTGCCTTGCTCTTTCCATTATTAAATCACAAACTTCTTGCAAATCTTCTTGCAAAATATCCATATTAATAAAATTAATTTCATTTTTCTTTAAAAAATCTAATTCTGTTTTATGAAAACTTCTTGTTCCTATTAAAATAATATTTCTTGGATTAAAACCCCCATCAACAAGCTTGCGCAACCATTCTTCATGTGTTGGTTCTTTTCCTGCTTTAGAATTATCTTGCATACAATCTGCATGTGCATCAAAAACAATAATCAAGCCATTATGAACTTTTTCAAAGCTTTTCCCAATACAATAAGAAATACTATGGTCTCCGCCTATAAAAAACACCTTTTCATTTTTATAAAAAGCTTGTTCTGAATTTTTTAAAATTAAATAATTTGCTTCTTCTAAATTATTCAAATCAACATGAATTTCTTCTAAACTTAATTTAGAAAACTCAATTTCCTTTCCTTTTTCATTAACATGGATTTCTTTCAGGGCATCTAAAACTTCAACAGGTGCTTTCTCGCATCCTTTTGTTTTTCCCATTGAATTTACACTTCTTACTCTTATAATTTCCATTTCACAACAAAGAACCAAGAATTTATAAGGTTTTCAATTAACCAGGCACAAGCGCAACAAAACTATAAGATTTTATTTTGCTTAAATTCCTGACGTCTTGCAATTTAATTTTATTGATTTTTTGCTCATATTTATAATATTCAGATGCATTTCCTGCAAGTTCTTCTGATAGCAAATCAATCATTGTTAAATCACATTTTTCCTTGCTAATCTGCATTGCTCCAATTAATCTTTCTTTTGCTTCGCTTAATTCTTTTTGAGTTAAATTATTCATTAATTTAATTTCCTTTAAAATCAATTCTCTAATTTCTTTAACTTTTTCTTTTAAAGTTCCTGCATATATAATCTCATGTGCAAAATCTTTTGACTGCTCTAATATTGATTTTATTGTATAACATAATCCTCTTTTTTCTCTTACTTCTTGAAATAATTTAGAACTCATTCCCTCGCCTAAAATAGTTGCAAAAATTTCAGAGGCATATCTGTTTTTATCAATTAATCTTGGCCTGTGAACTCCCAAAACAACATGCGCCTGGTCAATTCCTTTTCTTTTTTCAATTAAACTTCCATTTTTCTTTATAATAGGAATCAAATTTATTTTCTTAGAAATATTTGGAAATTTTTTGGTTTGTTCTAAAACATCTTCCCAATCAGCTCTTCCAACTATACTAAATATCATATTATTTGTTGAAAAAATTGATTTATGCAAGTCAACAACTTTTTCTCTTGTTAAACTTTTAACTGTTTTGGCTGTTCCTGCAATTGACATATTAAATGGTTTTTTATACATAAGCTCCTTGATTTTTTCTAAAACATATGTGCTTGGATTATCATGATACATTTTAATTTCTTCTAAAATAACTTTCCTTTCTCTTTCCAAAGCTTTTTTTTCAAATAAAGGATTTAATGCCAAATCAATTGAAATATCTGCTCCTAATGCAAAATATTTGCTTGGAAGTTTGTTCCAAAAAGCAGTTATTTCTTCTCCTGTAAATGCATTTATTATTCCCCCTTTATTTTCAATTTGCTCAGGAATTTCTTTTACATTTCTGTTTTTAGTTCCTTTAAAAACAAGGTGCTCTAAAAAATGGCTTATCCCTTTAATTTTTTCATTTTCATGTTGCGCACCAAATTTAACAGAAGTTGCAATTGAAACAACAGGAATTTTTCTTTTTTCAAATATAACTATAAGTCCATTATCTAATTTCTTTCTGTAAAACTCAAATTCTTTCATTTTCATATATTTTTGATGATTTAAATAAAATAATAGTAAAAAATATGATAAATACAATTAAAATAGGGAAAGTTATAAAAGAGAATAATCCAAGAAAAACAGAAAGAGAGAGGAATAAGAATCCAGAGCATATTATCCCTACTATCCCAGTTACTTTTGCATACCTTACTTTCTTATTAATTTGAATTAATCCAATACTTAATAAAACGTTTAATGCTAAAAATAAAAGGCCTATTTTTGATGAAATGTTGCTTTGCAATGAAGATAATGAAGAAATTTTTTCAAGATCTTGCGGCCTATCATAATCTTTATATATACTTACTATCTCAGAAACACTTCTATGTTTAAAATTATTTAAAATAAGAATACCAAAAATTAGATTTAAAATAATAAAAGCAACTATTACTAACATTAACAATTTTGCAGAAATTCCAATTAGTTTATTTTCTGTCTTTTTTCCTAAAACCCTAAACCCATTATAAAAAAATAAAATCAAAACAAGACCTATTAATATTGCAGGAATAAGATAAATACTAAGTTCAGCTGAAACAAATTCTAATATAAATAGCCCGCGTCCCAAGCCGTCAAAAGCCCCTATGGTTTCTCCGAACTTTTTCTCAAGCCCTGTACTTAGCTTAGCGCCTATTGAAGAACCTACAATAAGCCCTATTATTATACAGGCTATAATAAAGATTATTAATATTATTAAACTCCATGCAGCAAATTTCATTGGTTTTTTCATCTTTTTTATTCAACCTTTTTTATATTCAAATAAGCCCTATACTCGCTTTCCTTAATAATATCAAACTTGATTTTTATATCTTTCTTAAATTCAGGCATATATAAAACAGCGCTTTCAGCTTCTCCTCCTTCAAAATCCAATCTAAACTTATATTTTTCAGATAATTTTTTTAATTCTTTAAATTTAACTTTATCAATAATCTTGCCTAACCATTCATCGTTTAAGCCTTCACAACTTATTTTAGTTAAAATTACTTTAAATTTAGTATCAAAAAGTTCTTTCCATATTTTCTCTCCATTATAATTCCATAAAGGAGCATAAAACTCTAAATCAAGTTCATCACATATTTTCTTAACTCTTTGTCCTTGATAATTTGAAGCAATTCCTCCAACAACAATAACATTAATTTTATCTTTTACTTTAATTATTAACTCTCTCAAATCATCAACTTCTTTTTCTTCAACACCCTCTGATTTCATAACAATAAGCTCAATACCTAAAAACTCAGCTTGTTTGTTTAAAAGTCCGAAATAAGGTTTGTGAAACATAAAACTATCAAGATTACTAGGAATAATAGAAAGCAAATATTTAATATTATATCTCTTATCTTGCAAAATCTTGTGTAAAGCTAAGCATGAATCTTTTCCTCCTGAAAATAAGACTGCTGCTTTTTTTGCTTTTTTGTATACCATAAACTAAACTAGAAATATTAGTTTATATTATTAACTAATCAGGGCCAAAAAAATCATAAATACACTGATTATATCCTTTTTCACTAAAAAGATGAGATATTTTGCACCAGATTTTTTTAAGAATATCTAAAAATCCATTTGCTTCTTGTGCTAATCCTTTTAAATTAACACATTCCCCACCAGTACAAAAATTACTTTCACACTCATAATTATTTTGACATTTTGCCCATTCTCCGCTTTCATCCTTTGTTTTTTGCATTTTCACAATACCGTCATAATCACAATAAGCATTCATTGTATCTATAACATTTCTTTCATCTGTATAGCTTATTGTTACATCAACATAACTCTTTACTCCTGCTTTTGTAGAAAAGAATATATCATTAACTACTAAATTGACTATTTGAATTTCATCATCCCATCCAGGAATAGAAATTTCTATTTCTTCTCCTTCTATTAAAGAATAAGTATATGAAATATTAATATCTTTAGGAGAATAAAGAGTAAGCTTTGCTTCTGTATCAGATAATACTTCTAATAAATACCCTCCTTCTGTCTCTGTTGAACCTTCTGTTAAAGTGCCGCTTTGTTTTACTTCAACTATCTCGCTATGTTCTCCTGTTTCAAGAGAAAATCTAAATCCATAAGGGATACATACATTATCCATACTTCCTAACCATCTTGGAACATAACATCCAGAACACAATCCAGGATTACAATAAATTTGTGATGTTTTTTTATCATTGCAACAAGAATCAATACAAGTTTTTGTCTGATAGCCATGGGGAGGACAAATAATTGGCTCTATTTTGCAACTCCAACAAGAAGAACATTCATCAAGAGAAATTTCAGAAGAACATATGGTTAAACTATTTCTTATTTGACTAGATAAAGGCCAGTCTAAATCAAAATTTTCCCAACTAATATAATCATAATTATTATTTTTTAAATCACCTAAAAATCCTATAATTGATTTTTGTGCTATCTTCAAAACCTCTTCGTTGCTTAATTCTTCTCCGACATATAAATATAATTCAACTAAAACATTTCCATGATTCCATAAAATCTGTCTATGTTTAGATTGCCAATTAGATAAATCTAAATTTTGTTGGTCATTCAATATATTCCAATTACAAATATAAATTTTATTTTCATTGCCATTGTTATCCCAATAACTATCTAAAATACAAAGATCATAAGAAGTCTTTTCTTTTAGCAATTCACTTAGATTAACACTAATATCATCAAAAACATCTACATTATAAGACAAACTATAATATTTATTATTTGGATTATTATAAGCATACCAATATGCATAATAAGAAATATAATCATATTGTTGTTTATTTATCCACCATTGGCCCTCATAAGTACTATTCCATCCTAAATGATATTCAATCCCTTCGTCGCTAAAACTGCTTGGATTTTTAACTTTATTAATTAAATAAGAACAAGAATTATCAGAAACACAATCTTCTGGACAATTTTCAGGTGTTTCTCCATATCCAGGAGTATCATGCTCAAAACAAACACCATCCCCACAATAAGGAATTTCTTTACAACATACAAGTCCAGTTGTGCTAGAACCACAACTTAAATCTATTTCTTTATAATGTCCACAACCCCTAATAGCACTTGTACATTTATATCCTGATTCTTGACAATCATTTCCAGTTGCATTCTGGATAATACATGCCCCATCCTCACAACCATAAGTACATTCATAACTTGCAGCTGCTTTTATATTATTTTTACAATAATATTCAATTAATTTTCCTGCTTTAACTCCTTCTGTTTCACAATAATCTTCATATTTATCATCTCCTACAGTAATAAATCCTTTTTTATCATAATTTAACCCACCATCACTTTCTTTACAAGTTTCTTCAGGCTCATCTGGAATATCAATAGGATTTTGAAAAAAACTAACTCCACCTTTATTTATTCCTGTACTTGAAATTCCTGATGAATCTTTAAAATCATTATTAAAATGTAAAAGCAAAATATTTTCAGCCATATCTACATCATCTAATACTCTTAAATCTGCATGCTCTTCTCCATGCGAGCCCATTTCATGAGCAATTTTAATTTCTTCTGAAGTCAATGCTCTATTCCATATAACAGCTTCATCCAAATACCCTTGATAATACCATCCCTGAATATTATCAAAATAACCTATCTTCAAACTATCCGAACTTGCAGGAGGTTCAATCAAACAAGTGCTGGAATTTTTTTCAACCCCATCTAAATAAATTTTCATTATATTTCCTGTTCTTACTCCAGCTAAATGATGCCATTCATTTAAACCAGCCTGAGAACCCCATAAATTACAACAATAACTTCCACATATTTGATACAATATCTTTCCAGTTTTATCTACCCATAACCCATAATTTCTTTTTGATGTATCTGCCGAATTGCTTTTTCCAATTAGTCTAGAATAATTTGCAGGATATGCTTGTAAATTAAACCAAACAGAAACTGTTTGCTCTGTTCCAAGTTTTAAATAACTATTAGAACCAATATCAACATAATCATTAATTCCATC
>CAYGVK010000021.1:0-10681 GCA_964353375.1 Candidatus Woesearchaeota archaeon | reverse complement strand
ATTGCCCCCAATACTGCAGGAGCATTAGTAAACACAATTTTTTATGCTATTATTGAAAAATCAGGTATAAATGTAACAAATTATGAATGGAAATTTGACAATATAATAAAAATAAGCTTAACTAATTATATAACATATAGATTTCCAACAATAGGAACACATACAATAACATTAACTATTTCAAATAAATATGGAAATTCAACCAAGACAGAAACAATAAATGTTATTAGCCCAAAAGAAGGGGTAAATATCACTATAAAAGATTATAGAAGCAGGATATCAAAAATAGAAAATAAAACAAATTCTATGCCTTTATTTTTCAAGAATTATGTTTCAAAAATAGTTGATATACCAAACCTGACAAAAGAAATAAATGGATTAGAAAATGAATCTAAATCTGCTGTTACAGCTGATGATTATATTGAGATAATGCAGAAACTTGTAGACTTGAATGTACCTAATGCATTTGAAATTACAAAAACTATTGGAAACTTTAAATTTTTTCCAAGCATTAATCAGCTAAATTTAGAAGATTTGAGATTCCTTGGAGCATTTCAAGCCAATAATAGAACTGAGGAAGATTACAATAATGCTGTATTGAACTGGATAAAAAAATTAGATATTAATATTGAAGGGAAAACATATACTTTATTATATGAAAGTGGAGATGAAGTTCCAATAAGCTATATTAAATTAGGGGTTTTCGCAGGAACACCCGAAGATTTATATGTGATAATAAATGATAAAATTGAAAATATTGGATTTAAAGAAAATTACAATGAAAAACAATTAGTTAATGAGAATACAGGTTTTGTTGCACAATCAGTCTCAGCTAAAACATTTGAGTTTGCTATTATGGGAGAGATTATAATAGATGATATGCCTGTCTATATTTCGCCTCGACTAGATAAATTACAATTTAGTGTTGTTCCAGGGATATGCAATTATAATAATAAATGTGAAAAAGATTTAAAAGAGGACTCAAAAAATTGTAGAAATGATTGCAAACCTATTGGTACAACAATTCTATATTTAATCATTTTACTTTTTATTACTTTTTTAGTTTATATAGGGTTGCAAGAATGGTATAAAAGATATTATGAAAACGGCTTGTTCAAAGACAAAAACCAGTTATATAATCTTATAAATTATATGAGCAATGCACATAATAATGGAATAAGCAAAGATGAAATATTTAATCAATTAACAAAATCAAAATGGAAAAAAGAGCAGATAAATTATGCATGGAATAAATTTTTAGGAAAAAGAACGGGGATGTGGGAAATTCCTATTTTTAGATTTATTGAAAATAGAAAAATCAGGCAAGAATTAGAAAAAAGACAAAACTTACAAACCAAAGTACCAAATTTTAATAATAGAACATACAAATATTAATAAATATGTTTTTTGATTAAAGAATAAGGAGATTAATAAATATCTATAATTGAAAATTAATGAAATATCAAGAACCTCAATAACATAATAAGTGAATAAAGGTATATGAAAACCGGTAATCAAAATATAATCAAGAGCGAAGAAATTAATTAACTCTGATGATTATGTTTAGAGTTACTGAAAAATAATAAAAGTAAACTCAGATATTCGACAAGAGATAAGCAGAACCGAGTAATAAGCAAAGTAGATGATATGTTAATGATGAAAAAACAAAAATGGTAATAAAAATATTAAGAAGTTTTACAAAAAGGATTTTTTCATTCTTATTTAGAAAAAAATCCCAGATTAGCCTTGGCTTTTATGGCCCCCCAAATGCAGGAAAAACAAGTTTGGCTAATAAGATATGCAAGGACTGGACAGGAGAAGAAATAGGCAAGGTTAGCAAAATACCCCATGAAACAAGAAATATCCAATTTAAAGAAGAGGTAGAAATTAAATATAAAGGTAAGACATTAAAATTTAAATTAATTGATACTCCTGGAATTGCTACTAAAATAGATTATGAAGATTTTATGAAAATGAAAATGAAGAAGAAACAAGCGCAGAAAAGAGCAAAAGAAGCAACACAAGGAGTTATTGAAGCAATAAAATGGATAGAAGATATGGATGCTGTTGTTGTTATATTAGATGCCACTAAAAATCCATATTCACAGGTAAACATAACAATTGTTGGAAACTTAATTGCAAGAAAAATTCCTGTTTTAATTGTAGGGAATAAAATAGATTTAAAAAAAGCAAGTATAAAAAAAATAGAATCTGCTTTTCCTGAATACGATGTTGTGGGAATATCTGCAAAATATGGAAAAAACATGGATGAATTTTATGAATCAGTGTTCAGAATTGCAAAAAAAGTATAATTTATAAATTATAAAATATATATTAGAATAGTATAAATAAAAAGTAAATAATAAAATAGGGCTGAGTAAAAATCTTTAATATTAATAAAGTAATATAAAAATTAATAATACAAGAAGCGAAATTAAACAGAGCCGAGTAGTGATATATAAAATTAATAAATATCAGTAATCAAAATATAATCTCGAGCGAAGAAGTCAACTAAACGCTTGAAATGTTTGAGAATTACTGATAAAAAGTAATAAATTAATGATAAAATAAAAAGAGGAAAACATGAAAAAGAGTAAAAAAAGCATAAGAGGATTAACATTGCATTTTGTTCCTTATAGTGAAATTTCTGGTTTGAATAGTGTTGAACGAATTAAAAAATTATTAAAAATAGTTTTAGATAATAAAGTAGTTATCTTGCAAGGAAGATTAAAGCCAGAAGAAGAAACAAGATTAATTGAAGATACAATGATTATGGTTGGAAACATTAAAAATTTTAAAGGTGTTGAATTAGCAGTAATCTCACAGGAAGAAGAGAGAGGAATTGTACAAAAATTTAAAACAGGTATTGCAAAGGCATTAGTGGGACATAAAGGAGAACTAACTATAATAGGGCCTGCAACAATTGTCAAAGAAATGAAAAACGACCCTAAAAAATTAGAGGTTATGATGAGGTAGAGAATTCTGAATAAATTTATAACGATAAAAGATTATTAATAAAATAACAAGGAAAAAATAATCTAAAGATTAATAATATCAGCGAGATAAGGGACTTCTAACATAAGCTTTTTCCCATTCCTCTTTAGGAATGTCATAACCACAATTTGAATCAGTTTCAACCCAAGGTAAAGAAGGATCAATTCCTAATCTCGCTTTAACTTTAGCAAATTCTGAAGTCAATTCTTCAAGCTGACCAAATTCAATTTTACTATGTTTTGCTTTGATTTTATCTTCATCAGCAGGATCTCTATAAGTATGCATTTCATGCAAAACATAGTGTTCCTGTCCATTAACTCTAATTATAAGGGGTATACAATATCCTCCAAGGTCTTCCTCTTGACCCCCAATATAACCTAAAGCTTCGATCATAGGTTTTTCTTCTGCCATAAATAAAAGAATTAAAGCGAGGTTTATAAATATTATTATGGTTATACAACATTGATATTAATAATAAAATAAAGAAAATCAATAAATAATAATGTTTATTAATATAGGAATATTATTGATTTTATGAAAAGAGGAAAAAAAGCACAATCACAGATTATTACAACTGTATTGCTAATCTTATTAGTTTTAGCTGCTATTGTTATAGTATGGCAGATTGTTCAGAGAACTATAAAAAGTTCCTCTGAAAGTATTTATATTCCCACTATTAATTTAGATATTGAACATGCTTATTTGAATGAACATACTAGTCCTTATCAATTAGAAATAACTGTTAAAAGACTTTCAGGCAAAGGAGAAATCAGTTCTTTAAAGTTTATTTTAATAGATGAAAAGGAAAATAATTATATTTATGAATATGCCAAGCAAGATAATCTGCCTGGGGAATTAGAAACTTATACTTATATTATTCCTGCGGGAAATGAAAATATAAATCCACCATATACTGATTTTTTAGACCCTGAGGCTGAGATTAAGAAAGTTAAACTTGCTTATTTAGGAAAAACAACTTCTGGAAAAAATGTTACTATTCCATTAAGTATTATTACTATAAGCGGGGGGGTTTCACCTTCTCCAGGACAAATTGTTGCTCCTGTATGCCCAACAGGATATGAATGGGTAAATAATGGCTGTTATATTTTGAGGGAAAAAGAACTCTCTGTATTAAATAAAGCAACTGCTGTTTTTTATGTGGCTACAAATGTATATGGTAAAGATCAATATAATACTGTCTGTGGTTATTATTCTGCATCCAATACTATACATAGGTTCTGGGTTAATTTTGATATTTCGCAAATACCTGACAATGCTATTATAGAACAAGTTCATTATAAAGGAACAATCACATCTGTAAATACAGGAGTAAATGGTATTAAAATAAATAATATGTTAATTCAAAATCCTCTGCCTGGCTCAGTTTCTGCTCAACAGATTTATGAAGATGCTGGAGATGGGTTTTACACTTCTTGTGATGAGGATTGCACAACTACAGGAGATAAAGAAATTGATTTAGAAGAAAAAGCAGTAGAAGATCTACAGAATAAACTATCAGAAGATTGGTTTGGAATTGCAGTGCAAAACAAAGATGAACCAACAAGTGGAAACACCTATATAATTGCTTTTGATCTTTTAAAACATTCATTAAAAGTATCATATTGGGAACCGTATCCTGGATAAAATATTAAAACTTATAAAAACCTCACATAAATTTATTAATCCATATTCTTTTATTTAATCATGCCACACCAATGTGTCCATTGCGGAAAAATATATGAAGATGCTTGCAAAGAACTTTTAGAAGGTTGCAATTGCGGGCACAGATTTTTTTATTATATTAAACAGGAAAAATTAGATGAACTGCAAAACAGGGTTGTTGAATTGCAGTTAGACAAGGCAGACAAAACACAGATTGAAAAAGATATTAGAGAAATGACAGGGCTTGAAGAAAAACCAGAAACTCCTGTAATTCTTGATTTAGAATCTATTAATGTTGTTTCTCCCGGAAAATTTGAATTAGATATAAGAAATTTATTTTCTAAAAAAAGGCCTTTGATTTATAAATTAGAAGAAGGAAAGTATATTATTGATTTGGCAAGCACATTTGGAATAAAATCTGAAGAAGCTTTAAAAGAATTTGGAAAACATTTATAAACTAAAAAAACCATTAAAATATTATAAAAGAGAAGGGTATTATGAAAAAGAGGAAAGCACAATCAGATATTATAACAACTGTATTAATAATATTATTAGTATTGGCTGCTATTGTTATATTATGGCAGGTTGTCAGCGGAATGATAAAAAAAGCATCAGAAAATGTAGATATGCCAAATGTTAATTTAGAAATAACACATGTTTATTTAAATCCTAGAACAGACCCAGGTACTTCAGATGATACTTTAGATATTACTGTTCATAGACTAACAGGAAAAGGTGATATAACTGCTTTAAAATTTATATTAGAAGATGGTACAGGAACTACTTATTCTTATGAAGAAAATAGAACAGCTTATTTACCAAAAGAATTAGAAACTTATACTTATGTTTATTGGGCATCTCATTTTAGTTCTTTACCAAATTTTAATGATATTAAAAAAGTTAGTTTAGCTTATTTAGGCAAGACTATTTCTGGAAAAGTTGTTTTAATTCCTGCTTTAACTAATCCTGTAGCACCTAGTAATGTAGGTGGCGGAGGAGGAGGTGGAGGAGGAACTTATGTTCCACTACCAACTTGTACTTGTGTAGGAAAAACATGTGGGGATGATGGTTGTGGAGTAAGCTGTGGAACATGTACTTCTCCTAAAACATGCAATAATTATCAATGCTGTAATGCTAATGACGGAGGAACTTGCAGTGTTAATGGAGATTGCTGTTCAAATAATTGTAATACTAATCATTGCTGTCCAACAGGTGAAGAATGGAATGGTACTAGCTGTAAAGTTCCTGCTACGTGTTCTTCTCAAGGACAAGATTGTTCAACAACATCATGCTGTACAGGATTATCATGCAGTTCACTTCATTGTTGTCCAACTGGTTCAACATGGGATAGTAGTTTAGGAGGATGTTATGGTTCAGAAATTAGTGTAGAATTAACAGGAACAGGTGGATATATAGAATATGAGAGCATGGGGTCAACCTATACAAAAATAACTTCTTTTGGATATATTGGATATCCATCGCCTGGAACAACTTTTAATAGAAGAAGCTGGGCAAGATTTAATTTAAATTCTGCAGGAAATATTCCTGATAATTCACAAATAACTGATGCTTTATTTAATTTTATAATAGATAGTCTCTCAAATCCTCCAGGAATCAATTTTTATTCTATGGAATTGGATCCAAATACAGCAAGCAATCTAAATATATATAAGGATGCAGGAAACGGAACAAATTATTTTTCTTGTTCTCCTAGTTCGTGCATGAAAACTGGAACTAAATTAATAGATTTAGGAACAACTGCAGATAGTAATATAGAGATTGCATTAACTGGAAACGATGAATTTAGTGTTGGGCTTTCAAATCAGAGCGGTATTGGTTACTATGATTTATCTTCTCCAAACTTAACTGTTAAATATAAAGTTCCTGCTTAATAAATCTTATTCTTAATTATTTTTCTTAACATTTATTAACTCTTTTTATTTATATTATATATGAAAAATATTAGACAAATTCTTAAACAGCAGCTTGAGATAATAAAACCAGAAGAGAAAATAATTGATAAGATAAATAAAATATCCAAAGAGTTTTGTGAAAGTTTGAGGAAGAAACTTAAAAATAAGAAAATAAAAGCAGATGTTTTTATAGGAGGAAGTGTTGCTAAAAAAACTTTAATTAAGAAAAACAAATATGATGTTGATGTTTTTGTTAGATTTGATATTTCTTATAAAAATAAAGATATATCTAAAATACTTGAAAGCATCTTGAAAAATTCTAAAAAAATCCATGGCTCAAGAGATTATTTTCAAATAGAAAAAAATAAAATTTTAATTGAAATTGTTCCTGTTTTAAATATTAAAAAACCTGAACAAGCTGAAAATGTTACTGATTTAAGTTATTTTCATGTTAGATATGTTCTTAATAAATTAAAAAACAAAAAACTTGCAGATGAAATAAGATTAGCAAAGAGTTTTATACATTCTAATAATCTTTATGGTGCAGAGTCTTATATTAATGGGTTTTCAGGATATTCAATTGAACTTTTAATAACCCATTATAAAGGTTTTTTAAAGTTTTTAAAAGAAATTGTGAAAGTTAGGGTTAATGAAAAAATAATAATAGATGACTCTAAGTTTTATAAAAATAAAAAAGATATTTTAAATGAATTAAATGAATCTAAATTTTCTCCTATAATTTTAATTGATCCGACTTATAAAGAAAGAAATGCACTTGCATGCTTAAGCCATGAAAGTTTTGAAAGGTTTAAGAAAATTGCAAAGCAATTTTTGAAAAATCCAAACTTGAGATTTTTTAAAGAAAAAGATATTAAAGATGAATTAAAAAAGAAATATAAAAAGAAATTAATAATATTAAAAGTTTCAAATAATAAACAAAAAGGAGATATTTCTGGTACAAAATCCAAGAAGTTTTTTGATTATTTTAACTATAGATTAAAAGAAAATTTTGAAATTAAATTAAAAGAGTTTGAATATAATGAAAGCAAGAATGAATCTTATTTTTACTTTGTTTTAAATAAGAAAAAAGATGAAATTAGACAAGGGCCTGAAATAACAGATGTTTATAATTTACAAAGATTTAAGAAAAGACATAAAAATGCTTTTATTAAAAATAAAAGATCTTATGTTAAGATTAAGCATGATTTAAGTTTTGGAAAATTCTTAATTTTAATAAAAAAAGATAAAACCTTAAAATCTATGGGGATAAAGGAAATAAAAATTGTTGCTTAAACTTCCTCATCAAATATTTTTGAATTTATGATATCATAACCACCTCTATTAATATAACTCATAACTCGTTGAGTATCAAGAGTAGTACCTGATAAGGTTAATAATGAAGTATCTTTTTTATAATGAACTTCTAAATCGGGAAATTCTTTAAATATTTCTTTTTGAAGTGTCTTTAAAGTTTCCTCAGTGAGAGGATTATTTTCTCTTTGCAAACATAATTCTAATCTCATTTTAATTTCCAACAGCTTTATCAAACAAACAGACTAAAGCAGATGTGAAAAAAGAAGTGTTAAGCCATATTGCTATCTCATCTTCAGGCAAAACTCCTTTTGATAAAATAAATAAAACCTGTTCATTGTCTGCAATATAGAATTTTGTATCTATTTCTATTTTTTTTGCTTTTATTTTATATTTAGAATTTATTTTCTGGATTTCTTTTTCATTTCCACTTAAAGCTATTTTTATTTTAATATTTGCTTTTCTTAATCTATCAAATAAAACTGAAAAAACTCTTGACTTGCTTAATATTTCCTGACATGATGTACATATAACAACTTGTTTTTTTGCATTTTCTAATATTTCCCTAACATGATTATAGATTATTGATTTTCCTTTTATTGCTCCTGATAAGTCTTCATGCCTTATTGGTTTTATACCAGAGTTGTGCAGTGCTTCTAATTCTGAATATTCTTGCGTATCTTTAAGCTGAGAAAGAATTTTCATTTTTTCATCTGCATTTTTTAATATGTTTGATTTTAATCTTTCAATTATTACTGTTGGCTTTACTGCAATATATTTTACAGGCTTTCCTATTTTCATTATAGCAAACCCTTGTTTTTCCAAACCTTCTAAAACATCATATGTTCTGCTTCTTGGAACTCCTGAAGCTTCTGCTATTTCTCCTGCAGAAGAAACTCCTTTTGAAAGCAAAGCTAACCAAACTTTTGTTTCATAAATATTCAAGCTAAAATAAAGTCTTATTTTCTTTACTAAATCCTGGTCAATTATCATTTTGTTTGTGCTCCTTGTTTTGGTTGTTTTGATTTATAATCTTTAAAAAGTTCAACTAATCTTTGATATGCTTGAATTGGGTGGGCTTGTTCTAAACAAGATGCTTTTTTTATTCCCATTGCTGCCCTATAATTCTCTTCATCAAATATAAAAGTAGCTTTGTCTGCAGCTTTTCCTCCAACATAATCTAAAATTACTTCTATTGATTCACGGATTCTATTATTACGAGAATCATTACGAGAAAGTCTTTCCAGAACTGAAAGAGTCAATATAGTATCTCCTAATCCTGCTACTTTAATAGGATCTTCAACATCTAGAAATTTATTTAAACCAGTCTCTTCAAATATTTTACTAACTTCTCCACTTAAACTATCTGTTCTAACCATAAAAAATCAAGAGAAAAGTTATTTATAAATCTTTTGTTTGTTGTTACTATACAATTATGACATTAGTAAGGCTTATAAACTGCCCTATTTAATAAGATATATGACGATAGAAAAATTGCCTGTTATAATAAAACCGCATGTAGAACCAGTAATAGCTGGTGAAATTCTTAATTTTCTTGAGTTAAAGCTAAAAAGATTTGACCTTGAAACGATTTCTCAAAAAAGAGCAAAACCTGAAAGACAATTCTGGGAAGAATTTTATGCAGATATTAAAGATATTTTTAAGGGATGGCAGGCAATGATTGGTGATTTTACAAACTGCACTTCTAATGGTTTAGATGGATGTTCTACTTTTATTTTATATCAAGGTTCGTATGGATTAGTAGATGCTGCAAAAAGTATATGCGGCCCTACAAATCCTGATAATTTTGGAAGGAATTATCAAACAATAAGACAAAGATTTGGGCATCGTGGAATGGGTCATAGAAATTTAATACATATTCCAAACCCTGATGAAATTGAAAGAGATTTAAGGATTTTAGAAAAATATGGTTTGATAGATTATAAACCTAATAACTAATTAAATCAACCAAGCAAGAATCATGCCTAAATAAATTCCAATGGTTAAATAAGGCATTGCAGGATAGAATTTTTTCTTTTTTGCTAATACAAAAAGGTATAATAAAGCTAAACTTGATGCCAAAGTTATTATTAATGCTTCTTTAAGTCCATATTTTATTAAAAATACACCTGCTGCAATTATTGGAAATACAACATCCCCTCCTCCTAAAATAGCCAGATTAACTTTTATTTTTTGTTTTTCAAATGCTTTGTTCATTGTTTTTTCTGATTTATTTCTATATTTTTCCCTTATTAATTTTATTTTTTGTTTTTGTTTTTTTGAAGCATATGGAATGAAAAAACCTCCAAAAATCTTTAATTTTTCTATTTGAAATTTTGCTATTTTCTGCATAAATCCAGAATGCCAAACAGCCCATATATCATATATTGAAATCGCCAAAAGCAAGATAATAATCCCCAAAACTCCTAAAATAGGAACAAAAATTGCAGATATTCCTGGATAAATTAAAAGTTCTGTGAAATTATGAACTAATAAGTTTCTTTTAAAAACTTTAAAATAAGCCAATGGTATTGCTATAGCCAAAGCTAAATATTTAATATAAACAGAAGAAGTTATTTTGAAAAATAATGCATTTGATGTTAAAGCAATTGCAATTATAATAACTACAAAAAACCATACCCTGATAAATTTCTCTGCATTGATTTTTGTTAAAATAAATAATAAAAATATTGCAAATGCAAATGCAAATAAAATATGAATTGGAAAATTTGATGGGTTTTCTTTTATTTCTTTTGGGGGCTCTAAACCATATGGAAGTTTATTTCCCTCCTGATTATATA
>CAYGVK010000020.1:0-10805 GCA_964353375.1 Candidatus Woesearchaeota archaeon | reverse complement strand
ATATTTCCATCTCTTCCAGAAGGATTTGAAATAAAAAATATTCCCGGTTTTAATTTTGAAAAATCTTCATTTTCATTAACTTCAATTATTTTTAATCCAATCCTTAGTGCATATTCTTTGTAACCTTCATATTCCCCCTTAAGCACATAAATAGGGGTATTTGGTTCTTTGGTTTTTATTTCAACAAGAAGATGAAAAATCCCTTGCCTTGAACCGTCTGTAAAATATTTATATTTAAAATATTTTAGTCCAGGTACAGTTTTTTTATTGAACTTGATGAACTTATCAATTATTGGAAAATGGAAATTATCCAATCCAGGAGATATTGAACTTAAAAAAAGCTTATGGGGGTAGTTTTTTACAACTTTATCTATAATTTTCCTTATTTCAGGAAAATAATAACAATACACTGTTCTCGTTGCTTTTAATTTTTCTTGTTTTTTCATTTTACATTAAAATTGCTCCTTTATATTGCCAATCAAATCTTAAATGTCCGTCTGGAAAAAAAATTATTTGTCTAATATTATCTGATTCAGGCTCTATTGTTAGTGCGTCAGTGAAACAGACATTTTGTCCATCAATATCATAAAGTACTGAGCCATGCGGGAGGGTTAATAGTTTGTTCCCGTTTGTTTTAAGGAATTCAACTATCTGGTTGTATGTAGTTTCATTGAGGCTATGGGCATTAACCCATTCAAATACCTCTTTGTTTTCAGATTTTAGTGGCTTAGAAATTTTCCTAAGACTTAACTGTTCTACATTCCATTCTTTTGCTTTTTGTATGATTTTTTTAGTTTCTTCAACAGAGTCTATCCCGCCCCTAAATATTGTGCAGCTTAGTCTTATAGAATATCCAAAATTATGAAGTTTTTTTATTACTTTCTCTAGATTAATATATTCTGAATTTGGAGTAAATATTTGTTTATTTTTCTCTTGTTCATAATGTGTTATAGAAAGAGCCATTGTAGTTAATCCTAATCTGTACCATACTTTTAAATATTTGTCATATTCTTTTTTTTCAAAGACTAATCCATTTGTTTGTAATTCAATCAATGGAAAATTAAATTTCTTTAATTTTTCTAAAAATTTAGTTAATTGATTAGGAAATAATGTTGCTTCACCTTTTCCTGTGAGTAGTATTGTGTTTACATTGTTTATCTGGGCAAGTCTACATGATTTTTCAAAATTTCTCCAGTTTACTTTTGGCTCTTTAAAATCAACACCTTGCTTTGGAGTCATTTTTGAAATGCAGTACGGGCAATGAGCATTACAAATTGTGCTTCCTACTAATATGCTAAATGTTTCTATTTTCATATTTTTCCCTCCAGAACTTGTTTAGTTATTACAAACTTTGCTCCTGAATTTGCCATTTGTTCTAATGCTTGTTTTGTTGTTTCAGGAGCAACTCCTTTAATTGCATCTTCTACTACGTAGCATTGAATTCCTCTTTGCTGCATGCCTAAAACTGCAGCTTTTACGCAATAATCAGTTGCAACTCCGTAGACTACTGCTTCATCTACATTTGTTCTTCTTAGCAATTCTCCTGCATTTGGATTTGTGAATACATCATAGTGTTGTTTCTCAAGGAATATCTCTCCCAGTTTTGCTGGAATAACTTTTTCTTGTCCTAATGTCCCTTTTATGCAGTGTGGTGGGAAAATTTTGAACTCAGGATCATTTTCTATATGTGCATCTACACTCCCTAAAATTGTGATGTTATTTCTTCTTGCATAATTTGTTAAAACTGCAATATTTCCAATTATGCTTTCTGCTTCTGGCACATAAAGTCCTCCTGTGATTAACATAAAGTCGTTTTGCGTGTCTACATCATAAAAGATTTTCATTTTATTTTACCTCCTCTAGCCTATTGGTGAGTATTTCTTTTCTGCCTGCTTTTGAAAGAGCTTGCCATTCTCCTTTTTTCTCGCTGTAGTATGCAACAATATCAGAAGTAGCCATAACTGGATTTGCAATACTGCCAGTTCCAATTGAATCAAATAAAGGCAAGCCATAGAAATCCTGAAAAGCTTTCTCTGCCTGCATAAAGGCATTTATTTTTTCAGCATTAAATCCGCTTGAAACTACAACTCCTATATTAGGAAAACCATTTGCAATTAAAGCTTCTTTGAGAGCCCAGACAGAAGCTATTGTGACTCCTTTTCCTTGTAAGTATTTTTGTGGAACCTGTTTTTTTAATGAATCTGTAAGTATAATTTCCTGAGAGCCTTGTGAATAATTCTCGCCGCAAGTATCAATTCTAACTGCTGAAAGATTTTTAAGCTGTTTGGCTGTTTCTATGCTGTCTATTACTTCATTATTGAAAGTATCAATTAAAACAATTCTTGGAATTTCTTTTAGCATGTGTTTATCAAATGCTTTTGCAGCTTCAACTGTTGGATTTCCTCTTATTCCTTGTTCTTGCATATAAGCTGCATAAGTTAAAATTAATGCATGAGGTATGGTACCCTGTCCCTTTGCATTCCAAGCTTTGGCTCCAATATCTGTAGAAGTTCCTTGGAAACCCTCTTCAAAACAGATCTTTGCTATATCTGCATCTAAAGAAGGATGAAAATGCCTTGCTCCAAAGTAAATTACTGGCTTTCCTTTGGCAGATTGAACAATTTGTCTTGCATTTTCTCTTACATCTTGCATATCTATTTCTCCAGTTAAACCACCAGAAATAATTCCAAGATAAACTGTTTCTAAGTCTATTAAATCTTGGACTCTGCCCTCTAGCTTCATTAAGGGCTCACAAGCCTGATATGATTGACCATTTTTTAATGCATATCTTTTTACTTTTTCTCCTGCGGCTTCTCTTATAAAATCAACAGCTTCATCTACCCCTTGTACTGTTCCGGGTTTTCTTGCAAAGACTTGGTACCTTACTATTGGGTTAATTCCGTCTGATTCGAGAATAGTTTTACTTCTTAAAAAATACTTGTCAGTATAATCTCTATAGCCTTTTGATATCTTAGTTATTGTATTTTCTACCATAACATAGTGTATATTTTACACTATATAAATATTGCGGTGATGCAAAATATAATAGAAAAGAGCAATTCTGAATACTTTTAAAAACAATCTATTCTTAATTATATCATGAAAAAAGGAAAAAAATCCAAAACTTGTTACATCTATATATTTAGGCATGGACAAACAGAGTACAATAAACATAAAAGATTTACAGGATGGAAAGAATCTAAATTAACAAAACTTGGAATTAAGCAAGCTCAAAAAGTAGCTAAATTTCTTAAAAATAAACATATAGATATTGCAATTCAAACAAGACTTTCAAGAAGCAAAGATACATTAAAACCTGTTTTGAAATCTCATCCAGAATGCAGAAAAGTTATTGTTGATAATAGGATGATTGAAAGAAGTTATGGAAATTTGCAGGGAAAATATCATAAAAATATAATTAAGAAATATGGAAAAAAACAATTTGATTTATGGCATAGAGGCTATAATACAGCCCCCCCAAAAGGAGAAAGTATAAAGATGGTTGAAAAAAGAGTTTTAAGCTTTATAAAATGGCTTTTAAAATTCATCAAAAAGAATAAGTTTAATGTTGTTATATCAGCTCATGGCAATTCAATGCGCCCTTTTAGAAGATATTTTGAAAAAATATCAATAAAAAAGATGATGAAATGGAAAGTTCCTTTTGATAAAGTTTATACTTATAAAATAAAATGTTAAAACATGTACAACCAAAAAAGAAACACTGACATTCATTATCAACCTTATCCTAATGAAACATTGGAAAATCTTAAAGCTTCAGTTGAAATTGCATTCTTTTTATGTTTTCCAATCTGGCCAATAGCAATAGCAGCAAAAATAGCATATAATCTTGTTGAAGATTCAATAAGTCGCATGATATATGTAAGACAAATCAGATGTTTTAGAATACATAAAACTGTAGAAAATATTTAATATTAATAATCACAATAATCTTTAAATATTAATCTTTTTAAGAAAAAACATGGCAGATCCTTGGTTTACTCATGAAGAAAGATTTGCAGAAAGTGCTGGAAAAATGGCAAAATATATTGGCGCTGCAATAGCAATTGGAGGACCATTTACTTTATTTACATTAGCACCAATAATAGCAACTTATTGTGTGTATACTATAATGGCTGATACAACTTTTTTAGTAAGAAATGCTTTTAGAGGAAACAAACGTTTAGAAACTAATACTCAACTTTAAAATTAAGCCTTCTTAAATCCTTTCCATGCAGCATCAAACAATTGTTCTAATGCTTTTGCAAAGAACTCTGTATTAAGCCATATAGCTGCATCATAATTAGGATGAACTTTGTCATCATCTAAAATCATAAATAATAACTGCTCTGAATCAATTATTACAAACCTTGCCCTTATATAATCACAATCTTTTATTTCAGCTACTTTAGAAAGTTCTTTTGCAACCTGTTTATTTGAAATATTAACATTAGCTGCAATTCTTATTTTAACTCCTCTTTTTTTTGCTTTTTCCAAGCTAGGCATTAAAGCTTCTAATTTTCTGTTTAAACCAGCAGCTGTTGTAACAATTATTATTGTTTTTTCAGCTTCTCTTATCATCATATCTAAATGATTATAAAGATTTTGCCTTCCTCTTAAACTTCCTGATAAATCACTTGGTTCAACAAACTTAATCCCGTCTTTAAATAAAGTATTGAGTTCTTCTAAAACATCTTCTCCTTTTAATTTTTCAAGTCTTTTGCTTTTTTCCTGTGCACTTATAACTAAGTTCTTTTTAACCCTCTCAATAACTTCTTCTGGCTTTAAAGCAACAAACTTTATTGGTTTTCCAATCTTCATTACAATAAATCCTTTTTTCTCTAAGGTCTCTAAGATGTCATATGTTCTTGATCTTGGAACATCAGAAATATTGCTTAATTCTCCTGCAGTGCTCATTCCTCGAGATAATAATGCAGTCCAGACTTTTACCTCATATAAATTAAGATCAAATATCTTTCTCAGTCTGCTCAAAAACTCCTCTTTGACAATCATTTTATAGTAATTAAAATGCTATATAGTATTTAAATCTTTTCGTAACCAAACCTATATTCTATAAACCTCATTCTGTATTATCGTCTATAAAACACATATGATACTAAGTCTTATGTTTTTTTACTCCAAATTAGTGAGTCAGCATTTATATACTATCAAGCTTTGCTGAACATAATTTTTATGTGTTCTTCTTTAACTTTGTCCTCTTCTTTATACTTATAATTCTTATCTTTATTTAACTCAACAAACAAAGCATTAGTTCTTTCTTTAATAAATTCTAATTGATTATTTAATAAACTCTTTAATTTATTGCTTATTTCTAAATTTATCTTTATTTTTTCTTTTTTAATAAATCTGTTTTTCTTTCTTAAAGCCTGTATTTTTCTTGCTATTTCTCTTGCATATCCTTCTCCTTCTAATTCTCGTGTTATTTTTGTATCAAGCTCAACTTTAATTTCATTTCCTTTAATTTTCTTAATCTCAACTCTCTTGACATTTAATTGATTAGCAATTATCTCTTTTAATTTTTCATTTATAAGATTATTAGTTGAAACAATTACATTAGCAAGAGGCCATTTTAATCCAATTTTAGCTTTATCTCTAGAAGCTAGACCTTTTTCAATTATCTGTAAGACATTTTCAAAATCTTTTTCAAGTTTTTTATTAATTAATTTTAAATCTGGCTTTGGCCATGTTGAAAGATGAACAGATTCTTCTTTCACAATCTTTTTCTTCTTTAATTCTCTCCATATTTGCTCTGTTGTAAATGGGATTATAGGAGATAATAATTTGATTAGTTCCAAATATATTTCTTTTAAAATAAAAGACACAGTTTCGTCATTTTCAGATATTCTTTTTCTGATTATTTGTATATATCCTCTGCTTAAATTATTCAACCAAAAATCCTGTAATGCTCTTGTTGCAAGATGTGGATGCAAATTCTCTAATTCTTCTGTTACTTTTTTGATTAATAAATTGAATTTTGACACTATCCATTTATCTTCAATTTTTAATTTTGTTTTAATTTTTTTTGATTTTTCAATTAGTCTGCTTATGTTATATAAAATATTTATATTGTTTTTTGGCTCTTTTACAACATTAAATCCAAATCTTAATTCTTGTGTAGGATCTTGTAAACAATATAATAATCTCATTGGATCTGCCCCAATTTTTTCAACAGCATCATCAAACCAAATAGTATTTCCTTTTGATTTATGCATTTCCTCTCCTTTTTCATCTTTCAAGGTTTCATATCCTAATATTGTTTTAAAAGGAGCTTTTCCAGTTATTGTAACAGAAGCCCACATTAAAGCATTAAACCATCCTCTGTATTGTCCAGGCATATTTTCACATATAAATTCAGCTGGAAACCATTTTTGCCATTCTTTTTTATTTTTTAGATATGAACCAATTGTAGAAAAAGGAACAATTCCTGCATCAAGCCAAGCATCTCCTACATCAGGGATTCTTGAAACTTCTTTACCACATTTTTTGCACCTAATCTTTATTTCATCTATCCATGGCCTGTGTATTTCAGGAAGTTTGTCTACTTTTCTCTTGTCAATTGCTTTTTCTTTTAATTCTTTCAAGCTTCCTATAACATCTATATGCCCACATTTACATTCCCATATTGGCAAAGGCAAACCCCAATATCTTTTTCTTGAAATAAGCCAATCGTTCATATTTTCAAACCAGTCTTCTTGTCTTGTTTTTCCATACTCTGGAAACCATTTTATTTTTTTATTTTCTTGAATCAATTTTTTTCTAATTTCTTTACATTTAATATACCATTCATCAACTAATCTAAATACTAGTTCTTCTCCACATCTCCAGCAATGTGGATATCTGTGTTCATATGGTTCTATTTTGTATACAAATCTTTTTGTTTCTAAATCTTCTAAAACCTCTTTATTCACTTCAGAATATTTTTTATTTCCAAATTTTTCAAATTCTTTAGAATAAATTCCTGCTTCATCTAATGGCGAAATTGTTGGAAATCCAAATTTTTTTCCTAAATCAAAATCTTCTGCTCCGCATCCAGGAGCTATGTGAACAATTCCTGTTCCTTCTTCTCCAGAAGCCATTTCCCATAATATAACTTTATGGGGGGAGTTTTTCTGGCTCTTAAAACTTTTATAAGGCATATCATATAGCATTCCAACAAGCTGTTTTCCCTTTTTTCTTTCTATAATTTTATATTTTTCTCTTAATTCTTTTAATCTTGCTTCTGCCAACCAATAATAATTATTTTCTAACTCTACTTTAACATAATCTAATTTTCCATTAACTGCAATAGCAACATTTGCTGGAACTGTCCAGGGGGTTGTTGTGAAAATTAAAAAATATTCTTTTTTCTTCCCCTTTACCGGAAATCTCATAAATAAAGCAGGATGAGTTACTTCTTTGTAACCTTCTGTAACAATATCATGTTTTGAACTTGCAGTTCCACATCTCCAGCACCATGGAACAACATCTTTTCCTTTATACAGCCATTTTTTTTCAAAATATTTTTTAAATAAAAACCAGTTATGAAGATTGTTTTCATCTGTCATAGTATAGTAAGAATTTTTCCAATCCATCCACTGCCCTAATTTAATGCTTTGCTCTGTCTGTATTTTTGAGAATTTTTCAGCTCTTTTCTTGCATGCCTGCACGAATTTTAAAATTCCAAATTTTTCAATATCTTGTTTGTTTTTCAATCCTAAATCTCTTTCTTCTTCTCGTTCAACCCATAATCCCTGGCAGTCAAAACCATTTTGAAATCTTTGATCATATCCTTGCATTGCTTTAAATCTCTGAAATAAATCTTTATAAGTCCTGCCCCATGCATGATGAACACCCATTGGATTATTTGCAGTTATTGGACCATCTAAAAAACTCCATCTTTTTTTGCCTTTATTCTTCTTTCTTAGTTTCTCAAATATCTTTTTCTTTTTCCAAAATTTCAATATTTTCTTTTCTTTTTCATCAGCTTTTTCTTTGTCCATTTTTATTATTCTTTTATCTTTATTATTTATTAATCTTATACATCATTACTCGATAATATGTAACCCCTTGTGTACCTTTGTTATTTCATAAGTTAATGATTTTCATTTTTGTTTTTTTCTTTTACCATTAATATATAATCTGCCTTATTTATTACTCGGCTCTTCTGTTTTTTTATTACTTCTTTCCCCCATTATTATATTTTGATTATTGATATTACTAATATTCTTTAGTCACGCATATTTAAAAATATGACTAAAGTTAGCAAGCCAGAAAATCAGCTTGCTCCTTATATAATAATAGCTATAAAACTAGTTACCCTATCACAACTAATTTTAGTAGCCATAAATACATTAAGAAACCAGGGTTTTTAAGGTTTTATATCCCAAACCTTTTTAAACTTTTTTCTTCAATAAAATGAAGCTTGCTTGGAATTATTATGCAAAAAGGATTTTTAATCTTTTTCCTGCTTAATTTATTCAAGGTTCCATATAATATTTTTTGTTTGTCTGTCCCAAGACAAGAACATATAATTATTTTATCTAATTTAATTTTATTATCTTTACATGATTCATCAAGTTCATTCAAAGCTTCTTTAAATTCTAAGCCAATATCAACAAGAATTAATGAATGTGCATTTATAGATAGATTTTGTTTTACATAATTAATAAAACTTTCAGGTTCAAAATGTTTTTCCCATTTAGGCATGCTTGATGTCTTGCCAAACTTATATAATTGCAATCCTGTTTCTGCAATTGCTGTAAATACAGATGAATTATGGATTATTTTAAAAGCAATTCTTTTTTGTTTGCATTTTAAAATCAAAGATATATGTGTAGTAGCAGATAAAGCATCTCCATAAACTAATAATGCAATATTTTTTAATTTAGCTTTTAAAACAATCTCCTCGCCCTCTATATCTTCCCTGCTCAACTCTTCGATATCTTTTTTTATTACTGATTTTAATTTACTCAAAGAATAAGGAAAAACAGAAGTATATTTTTCTAAATATATTTTATTAACTTTTTTCAAAAGCCTCAAAGCTTCTTCTGTTAAAGAGTTCTCCTTTAAACCAAGCCCTATTAAGTATAACATGTTAATCAAAAAATTTTTGCTGCTTCATATAGCTGTTTAAATCTTGAGTGATATCTAAGGGAACATTATAATAATATGTTCTTATCAAATTCCTATTTCCTACTAAATATTTGATAAATTTCTCAAAATTAAAGTCAATTGGCTTTTTATCAGAAACTAATTGTTTTGTAATATGATATAAATTGCTCCCATCAATAAAAATTATAATTCTTGTTTTATCTTTCATAGTTATAGTAGAGAAAATTAGTTAATAAGCTTTTAGAAAACATAAAAACCTGGGTTTGCAGTGCAAGCCCAGGGGGTATATAATTATTATAACTAAAAAGAGTATTTAATTGTTTCGATTTTATCCTATTAAGTATAGCATATTTAAATTAGAATTATGAGAGTTTTAAAACTTCCTAAAATAACTAAGAGAAACCTTTATAATCCCAAGGTATTATAAGAAAATATGGCAAATATATGGTATTATGTTATAGGGATTGTATTAGTTATTTTCTTTGCAGGATTAAGGGTTGTAAATCAATATCAAAGAGCTGTAAAATTCAGATTAGGAAAGTATGTTAAAACTTTACAGCCGGGATTAAGGTGGATTATTCCTATAATAGACAAGATAACAAAAGTTGATATTAGAGTCATAGCAACAGATATTCCTTCTCAAGAAGTTATTACAAAAGATAATGTTCCTATGAAAGTAAATGGTGTTGTTTTTTTTAAGGTTATAAATTCTGAAAAAGCAATTTTAGAAGTTGAAGAGTATAAATATGCTATATCCCAGTTATCACAATCTGCATTAAGAGATATGACTGGAAAAGCCGAGCTTGACTCTGTTTTAGCAAAAAGGGAAGAAATAGGTAATCAAGTCCAAAAGATAGTTGATGAAGAAACAGACCCATGGGGAATAAAAGTGACTGATGTTAAAATTAAAGATATTGAGCTTCCTGAAAATATGAAAAGGGCCATGGCCCATCAGGCAGAAGCTGAAAGAGACAGAAGGGCAAGAGTAATAAATGCAGAAGCTGAAAAACAAGCTGCTCAAAAATTAAAAGAGGCAGGAGATATAATTTCAAAATCTCCATCTGCAATGAAGTTAAGATTTTATCAAACATTGAATGATATATCTGAAGAAAAAAACTCAACTATCGTTTTGCCTTTTCCAGAAGAGGCTATAGATTTAATAACTAAGAATTCTAAAAAGAAAAATTAATTTTTCAAACTAAAGAAATCGCACCATGTTTGCAGGCATCAATACATGCTCCGCAACTGATGCATTTTGATTTATCATATTCAACTTTCTTTTTTCTTGTTAAAGCATGAACAGGACAAGCTTCTACACAACCATTACAAGCTTTTCCACAACCACATCCACTTGTACACTTGCTATTTTTCCAGCAGCATTTTTTATAATCTATCTTTATTGTCATATCTACTTATTTATTTGGTTGTTTTTAAATCTTATTATATATTTTAAAATCACTAAAAATTTATATTGGAGAAGAAGCTATTCGGGACGCTATAGCAGATGATCCAGAAGTAAAACCTTATTTTTTTAAGATATCATTAATCAGAAACCTTTATAAAATAAAAAATCTATAATAAATAAGAAAAGGAGGTATAGAATGGCAAAGAAGAGTAACGTATCAATTGGAAGATGGGCTTTCCTTCTTGGTTTAATTGTAGCAGTAATTGCTGCTTTCCTTGGAGGCGCTGTGGCT
>CAYGVK010000019.1:0-11190 GCA_964353375.1 Candidatus Woesearchaeota archaeon | reverse complement strand
ATCTTAATTTTGCCCTTACAAATGTAGATGTTATTAATAAAGGAATAGCTAAAGTTAATTGTAAGGCTAAAAGTATATTATCACTTAGAAGAGCGGGCTTTATAGCTATAATAAATGTAAAAATTGTAAAACAAACAGCTAAAAGGGCGGTATTTATCTTGATTCTTTCAGAAGCTTTTATGCGATTTAACTCAAACTCTTTTTTATCCATCTAAATCAAAAGTGTAGAAGATATATAAGTTTTATGTATTTTGATATTTTGCCGTTGATATTTAGTTTTCTTTAATAGCTCTTTGCAATATAAACAACATGGTGGGCTTCTTTATTGCAATATATGCATTTTCCATTTGGTTTTTCTTTTATATCAACCCTTTCTCCTCTTACATTGGCTAGAAGATTTTTTTCAACATATTCTGCACATTTTTCTCCTTCTTTACCTAGAGAGCAGAAATTTACTCTTGCAATTTTTTTATCTTCTAGGACTTTTTCAACTTGCTCTTTACTTTTACAATTAACTATTCTTGAGTTTAAAAATTTCTCAGCTTTTTTTCTTAATCTATTATCAAATTCTTTCCCAAGTTTAGAGAAGTTTAATTTTGCTAAAGTTAAAGAAGATTTTTTCTTTGTATCTCTTTCAAATAAAATAACTTTTTTTCCTTTAAATTCTTTCCCTCCTACTTCTAATCTAAATGGAACCCCCTTCATCTCCCAATAATAAAATTTTTCACCAGGACGTTTATCAGTTTTATCAATTTCTACTCTTACATTTTCCCTAATTAGTCTATTTTCAATTTCTTTTGCATATTTTATAATTTTGTCTTTATTTTTCTCATTATAAATTGGAACTATTACTGTTTGTATTGGAGAAAGTGAGAAAGGTAGAATTAATCCAAAGTTATCACCATTGGCAATTATTGAAGCTAAAATTCTTGACATTGCAGGTCCATAGCAAGTCTGCCATGGAAAATTTTCATTTCCTTTTTCATCTTTATATTTAATATCAAAAGATTTTGTGAAATTCTGGCTTATTAAATGTGTTGCTGGATGAATTTTCCATCTGGTAAGATACAGTCTGAAGCTATAGTTATCTCAGCTCCTGCAAACTTGTCCCAAGAAGGTCTTTTCATTGGTAAAAATGGAACACAGAAAATTTGATGCATAATTTTTTCTGTTGTTAAAATATCTTCTTGCATCTGCTTTTCAGCTTCTCCTCTTGTTTTAAATGCATTATGAGTTTCTATCCATAAAAATTCTCTGCTTCTTATCAATGGGCGAGTTGCTTTTGTTTCAAATCTAAAAACATTTGCTCTCTGATAGAGCTTTAAAGGCAAGTCTCTCCAACTGCGAATCCATAAATTATATAACTGATAGAAAGCTGTTTCAGAAGTTGGTCTTAAAGCAAGTCTTTCTGTTTCTTCTCCTTTAAGCCAGAAAACATCAGGACTAAAACCTTTTAAATGTTCTGCTTCTTTTTTAAAATTTTCTTCTGGAATTACCGCTGGAAATATTACTGGTAAATGTCCTGTCTCCTTCAAAGCTTTCTCGTAAAAATCATACATTTTTTCTATAATTAAAGTAGCCCAAGGCCTAAAAACTACAAATCCCTTGACATTATATCTTATATCTATTAACTCTGACTTTTCAATTATTTCAGAATACCATTCAGAAAAATTTTTTTCTTTGTCTATATTAAATGTTATTTTTTCTTTTTTTCCCATTTTTTATAAATTTATTAATGATTATACCTTTTTAATTTTAACTTACACTTATTGTTCTATTTGTGATTTCATTTATAACATCTACTGCTGAATTTGATTCTAATGCAAAACCTAAGCTTTCATAACCTGATATCTTAAAATTAGTAATTCCAATTACTTTTCCCTGCTTGTCAATTAAAGGGCCTCCTGAATTTCCAGGATTTAAAGGAACATCTGTCTGAATATAAATGTTTAAATCATTCAAGCCAGGGCGATGAACTGCACTTACAATTCCTTCTGTTGCTGTAAATGATAATCCTAATGGATTTCCTAATGCAATGACTTTTTCTCCGACTTTTACATCATCTGAATTTCCAAATTCTAAGTAAAAATAAGTTCCTTCAACCTGTAGTACTGCAACATCATATGTTAAATCATAACCAATTAATTCACAATCTATTAATTTTCCTGAATATGTTTGTGCTTTTGCATAATGTGCTTGGCTTAAAACATGAGCATTTGTCACAATTAAACCATCGCTTGATATTATAAAACCAGAGGCTTGTGAAACATCTGTTTTAATGCTTACTACTTTTGTTATAGTATCCTCAATAATTCCTGAAAAATCTGCACTTGCTGTTGCTTTTACTTCACTTAAATCTTGTTTTGTTGATATTAATTCATTTGATAATTGATTTAAATTTGCCTGGGTTTCTATTTTATTATCTATTATTTGTTGTTGTAAATCAGTGATTGATTGATTAATTTGGTTTTTTGCAGATAGATTTTGAAAATATGTAAAAGTGATTAAAAATAAAATTGCTATTTGAAATATGATTATAAATGTTATTAATATAATCAATCTTTTTTTTCCTGTGTCCTGTTTTTTTTTCACTCTGTTTTTTGTCTGTTCTTTAACCATTTTCTCTTTTTATGGGTCTACTAGGAGTCGAACCTAGATCAGCTGGGCCGAAACCAGATATTCTATCCATTGAACTATAGACCCTTAATATATATATTTAATGGACATAAAATCCATTAATAAAACTTTTGATAAGAAACTATACTCTTTAAAATAAATCTAATTATTTCAGCTCTTAATCTTGTTTATTAACAGGTAAATAATTTGGAACTCTTCCATCAACAATAACTTCTGCATCTCCGACCCTTAAATTTTTAATATAAAAACCATTTCCTTCTTTTAGATTTCTTTCAGTATCTTTAAAAAATTTGTAATCTGGATGTCCTTCTGGAATTTCGCGCGACAACTCTAATTCAAAATCTGAAGATTGAATGCCTTCTTTAATTTGCTTGATCAATATTGATGCTTGTTCTATCTTCATCATGCTTCCAATTGGAGTTGATTTTAATTCATATAAACCCTTGCTGTGTTCCCAATATTCACCAAATCTAAGATCCATTTGAACTCCTCCTATATTCCAATAATCTCCAAAAATTCTTTTTCTTAACTCATTTGGTTTTCCTGTTTTTGATCTTGATTTTTCTGGAGGAGTTATTAATACAAGAAGTTCTAATCCTCTAACATTTCCTTGTAAAGGAAAGCTTGTGACTAGATCTGCTGAAGGATCAAATAATGCAATATATCTTTCAAGCAATTCCAGATTTAATTCTCTTTCTGAAATTATCATCTCAAAAATTCTTTTTGCAAGACGCGCTCTTATATCTAAATCAAAAAATAATGAACCATTTAATAAATCTAATGGAGAGCTTACTAAAGTGAATCTATCTTCTCTCCACCCTTTTAAGAATAATAATTCCTTTCTTTTTTTTAGTTCATCAAAATATTCTGTTGCTAATGTAAATCTATCTTCTCTCCATCCTCTTAAGAATGGTAATCCCTCGCTTCTTTTTGGTTCATCAAAATCTCCTTTTGCTACTTCACCAATATTTTTAATAAAATAATCTGCTTCTTGAGAAACATATCTTAAGAATACAGCATCCATAAATTGTTCTGCAACCTCATTACTAAGCCTCGCCTCTTTTCTAAGTGGCTGTTTTGAAACGGTTTCTCTATGTTCAGATCCATCAAACAAACCTTCTTTTATAATATCTGTAATCTCTTGGCAATCTTTTAGAAATTCATATGCTTGGTAAACTCTAATAAAATCTTCATCACTTCCACCTGTATCTGAATGAGTCTCCAATGCTCTTCTTCTGAAACTTCTTAAGACAGCATCTCTGTCTATTTTTAAGTCAAGCGGTATCTTTAAAATTCTCAAAGCTTCTTTAATATCCATTTAATAAAGGCTTTGCTATTATTTATAAAAATTATTATGATAAGGGATATGTTTTAATTAAAGAATATAATGAATTTATTTCAGCTCTTTTTCAAGCAATTTTCTTGCTAAATTATAATCAGCTGTTTTGTTTGTTGCATGCATGATTTTTCCCATTAAAAAATTAAAAGAATTTTTATTTCCTTGCTTGTAATCTTGGACAGCTGTTTTGTTTTCCTGCATAACCTTTTTTATTATCGTTAATAATTTCTTTTCATCTATTAGTTTTGCATGAGTTTTTGTTTTGATTATGGATTTAGGTGAAAAGGATTTTGGAACAAACTTCCTTAAAATTTCCTGTGCTTTTAGTTTTGTTATTTTATTTTCTTTTAATAATTCTAATAATTCTATTAAATGATTAGGGTTGATTTTTGCTTGGTCAAGGGTTATGTTATTATAATTTAAAACACCTAAAAGTTCTGTTGTTATCCAATGAAGCGCAAATTCTGGGTTTATTTTTTCAATTACTTTTTCAAAAAGTTCTGCAATTTCTAAATTAGAAGTTAATACTTCTGCATCTTTTGGTTTTATATTATGTTTCTTAATTATTTTTTCTAATTTAGTCTGAGGAGATTCAGGAAGTTTTGATTTTATTTCGTTTATAAATTTTTTATTTATTTTTAAACAAGGCAAGTCAGGGTCTGGTATAAATCTATAATCTTGTGCTTGTTCTTTTTCTCTCATTTTTTCTGTTTTTTGCTTTATAAAGTCCCATCTTCTTGTTTCTTTTGTTTTTGGTTTTTCTTTTAAATGCCTTTCAATCTCATATTCAATTGCCTTTACAATTTCTGTTGCAGAATTTACATTTTTAATTTCTGTTCTTTCTGACAATCCCTTTATATTGACATTAACATCTGCTTTTAATCCAGCATCTTTGTCAATTGCTTTTATATAAGATAATGTTAAAGTTAATTGTTTTAACCAGTTTTTAACTTGTTCAGATGATTTAAAATCAGGTTCTGTTACTATTTCAACTAAAGGAGCACCAGATCTATTATAATCTACTGCGCCTGTCTCTGGATTCCATGCAGCAGGATCTTCTTCTAAATGAACTTCTCTTATATTAATGCCAAGAAAATTTCCATGCTCCATTGTAGGAGTAGAATGTGCTCCTGACATTGTTATTTGATATCCTTTTGGCATATCAGGCCAATTATAATGTTTTCTTTGAAATATTAATTGTTTTTTGTCTTCAATTAAATTTGGCTGGCAATTTAACATTAAACCTATTTGTAATATTTTCTTAATTGCTTGTTTATTTGGAAGCTGGGGTTTGCTTCCTGGCTGGCTTGTGCATATTGGGCAAATGTTTGTGTTTGGTTTTATTTTTTTCATGTCATGAAAGTTCTTGCAGTTGCAGAATAATTTTTCTTTTGTATTTAAGTAGCCATGAATTTCCAAGCCAATTAGCACATCTTTGTTTTTCATATTATACATAAGATAGAAAGATAATATTTAATAAGGTTTGGATTTTTTATCTTATATGATAAAAACATATAAAAAACCTAATCCAGGGGATGAAATAAGTATTAAATATAAAGGCAAAATTGAACAAGGAATAATGTTGGAAAGTTATGATTCTAAAGTTTTATTATTAAAACTAAATAATGGTTATAATATAGGATTTAATAAAAAAGAAATTTCTGAAATTAAAGTCTTGAAAAAAGCTGAAAAAGAGAAAAAACAAGATGAAATAAAATTTGGTGGAAAAAAACCTATTATTGATATAATTTTAACAGGTGGAACAATAGCAAGTAAATTAGACCCTAAGACAGGAGGAGTCAAGCCTTTAACTTCTGCTTCTGAATTTTTTAAAACATTTCCTGAGATTTTTGAAATAGCAGATATAAGAGTTAAAAGTCCATTTATGAAATTAAGCGAGAATATGCATGCAGGTGATTTTATGAGAATTGCAAGAGAGGTTGGGAAATCATTAAATGATGAAAATGTAAAAGGAGTTATTATAAGCCACGGAACTGATTTTTTGCATTATACAGGAAGTGCTTTAAGTTTTATGTTAAAAGATTTGAATAAACCTGTTGTTTTAACATATAGCCAGAGAAGCCCTGATAGAGGAAGTAGTGATGCAAGATTAAATTTAATATGCAGTGCAAAAATAGCTTTAAGTGATATTGCAGAAGTTGTAATAGTAGGGCATGGTTCTATAAATGATGACTATTGCTATGTTTTGCAGGCAAATAAAACAAGGAAAATGCATACAACAAGAAGAGATACTTTTAGGCCTATTAATTCAAAACCAATCGCAAAAGTTTGGAAAGATAAAATAGAAATTTTAAGAGAGTATAAAAAAAGAAATAAAAATAAAGTAAAAGTAGATGCTGTTTTTGATACAAAAGTTGGTTTATTAAAGTTTTACCCTGGGCAAGACCCTAAAATATTAGATTATTATAAAAAGAATTTTAAAGGAATTATAATTGAAATGGCTGGAATAGCTAATGTTTGTGTTGAAGGAAAATTTAATTGGCTAAAGAAATTAAAACAAGTTATTAATAAAGGCTTGATTGTATGCGGAACAGCCCAGACAATTTATGGAAGACTTGATCCTTATGTTTATTCAACAGGAAGAAAATTATTAGATATAGGAGTTATTTATTTAAGCGATATGTTGTCAGAAACAGCCTTTATCAAGCTTGGCTGGGTTTTGGGACATAAAGAATGGAGAGGAAAAGTAATTACAAAACATAAAATGTTAGAAAATATAAATAATGAGTTTAATGATAGACTTGGAAATGAGTTTTTGATTTAAAAATTTGGCATATATGTTGTTTACATCTCCACTATTTACCTTCTTTATTCTTCTTATTAATTAATGATATTATTAATATAACAAATAACGAGCGAGTGCGATGTGCAGGAGCACGAGCGAGTCAATAAGCGAGCCCGAAGGGCGAGCGATGAATAATAAAACATATAAAGAATATATCCTTATACAAAATAAGATTTAATATGAAAAATAAAATATGGATTTTTATTGTGGTAATTGCTGTAGTTTTAATAGTATTATTTATAAGATTTGTTATTGGAGGAAATGAAGATACGTGGATTAAAGATGGAAGAGGAGTTTATGTAAAACATGGAAATCCTGCTGAAACACCTGATTATGTTTTAGAACAGCAAGAATTAATTGATAATGCATTAGATTTATATCAAGAAAAATCCCAGGAAATTGAATTTTCATCTCAATGTTTAGGAAATTTAGAAGAATATGGATATGTTGTTGATATTGTTCATGATCCAAGAAATAATGAAGATAATTTACCTGAAAACCAGTGCGAAGATTATAAAAATGGCAAGTTTATTCATTTTATAGAATTAGATGGTCAAGGAAATGTTGTTAGGATTGTTTGATTACCTTCGTTTTTCAATTCTTGATACAATTGCTTTTATTTCGCGAATTTCTTGTTCTGCTTTTTTATTTATCTGATAATCATATTGTGTTCTTAATCTATCTCTATGTGCCTCTCTGTTTTGGCTCATCAAAATTACAGGAACTTGGGCTGCAGTAATGCATGCTAAAATTAAATTTAAAAGAATAAAAGGATAAGGATCAAAAGCTTTTTGATAATATTTTGTTAAAAAATATGTATTTATAAGTATGTATATAATTAAAAAAACTAAGAAGCATATTATAAATGTCCAGCTTCCAACCCATTTTGTTAGACTATCTGCTGCTCTTTGTGCAGGACTTAGTTTTTTTCTATAAGCAGGATGTGTTCCAATCTCCTTTTTCATATATAAGCTTATATTTTTCAGTTTATATAATTTATCTTTGTTATTTACAAGTAATGATTTTTATATGTTTTGTGTAACTCTTTAGTGGTTATAAACAGAAAGGTTTTTAATAGGGTTTTGTGTGATAAATATATGGCAAATACGATTTTTGAAGAGAGATTATCAAGAGAAATAGAAGTAGTTAGGCACATGGATATTGAACAATATAGATTAGAAGAATTAAGAGAAAGAAATGAAAGGATATTTTTAGGTTGGTTAAGAGATTTTAAAGGGAGATTGCGCGGGGCAAATGTTGCTGAAAAATATGAAGAATTAAAAAATAAAAATGAGAGAAGAATGGCCAAAAGAATAAGAGCTTTAAAAAGAAGAATAGATCCTGATGACCATTCTTATGCAAGTGTTGTTGCTATTGATACAGGAGCACTTATTGATTTGCAAAATCAATTAGGAACACAAAGATGTTTAGATTACTTAGTCAGATTGAATGATGAAAGTTTGCCTATAATTACCAAGGGTGTTGCTGAAGAAATTAAGCAACATGCTACCCATGTTTTCATTAATAGAAGACCTGAAATTAATAGATTAATTTATTCACAGATGCAATTGCTTAGGGATTGTTATTCTAGATGGTTAAGTAATTGCCATGATAATGGAGATATAGATAGGCAAAGGATTAATTGGAAAATTTATTGGGCATCAAAATTAATTGGACAAGAAAAAGAAGAAGAGCCTTCTGAAGCAGATAAAGAACTAATTAGAGAAGCAATTATTGCCAGTCAATTGAAGACATGTAAAAGTTTAAAAAAAGAAAGAGGGATAAAAGCAATAGTTGGAAGTATTGTTTTAACATCTGATTCGCATTTAGAATTGCTAAGAGAATATCTTGGTGAATTGCCTTATAGAATCCCCCCTAATTTAAGTGAAAATGAAGATTTTGATAAAATAGATCCTAATAATGGAAATTATAAAAATGTACATGTAATAAACACAAGAAAATTAATGCAAAATGGCAGAACATACTGAATTCAGAAAATATGAAAAAATTCCTTATTTAGGAGAAAGCGAAATTAAATTAGATTCTGGAGATAATGAAGTATATGAAAAAATAGATGGAAGCAATTGCCAAGTTAGATTAGTAAAAGGGAGAATAAGAGCAGGAAGTAGGTCAAAGTTCGTAGATACTAGACCTCAATGTAATTTATTTTGGTTTCCTGATCTTGTTAAATGGGCAACTTCGCAGAGAGAATTGTATGGGCTTCCAGAAAATTTGATACTTTATGGAGAATGGATAACTGAGCCTGGAAAATCAATACAACAAATTACTTACCCTAAGCAATTTAGAAATAGATTTTTTTTAATTGATGCTTTTGATTTAGTTCAAAATAGGTTTTTAGAATATAAAGATGCTGTTCGATTAGTTCAAGAATTAGGAGTAGATGCTTTGCTATTAGATCAGCTTTATAGAGGTCCTATTGATAAAGATATTTTAGCTGAATTGCTTGCTACTCCTAGTTTTTTTAGAGGAGGCAATCTGCCTTTAGAAGGAATAGTTATTAAAGATTATGAAAAGCAAGCTTTTGCAAAAGAACTTAATCCACAATTTTCAGAAATACGTGCTGGTGAAAAAACTCCTACTGGAATTTATATTACTTTTGGGAGAGTAGCAAGAGTCTCTAATACTTTATGGGAAGATGGCATAAGACCCCTTCCTGAAAATCTAACTAATGCTTTAATAAGAGATGTAAAACAAGAACACGGCATTAGATTAGATTCAGAAGAAGTTTTAAAACAATTAAAGAGTTTAAAAGTACTGCAATAACCTTTAATAACTTATTTCATCTTAATTTTTTATGCAAAAAGATAATGAAGATAATGAAGTAAAAATAAAAGCAGGTATTGAAATACATCAGCAGTTAGATACTCATAAATTATTTTGTCATTGCCCTTCGATTTTAAGAAATGACAAACCTGAATATGAAATTAAAAGAAAATTGCATGCTGTTGCAGGTGAAACAGGAGAAATAGATATTGCTGCTGAATATGAAGTTGGTAAAGACATGGAATTTATTTATCAAGGATATGATACAAACTGCTTAGTTGAATTAGATGAAGAGCCTCCTTATGAAATTAATAAAGAAGCTTTGCAAATAGCTGTTCAAATAAGTTTGTTGTTAAATTGCGAGATTCTTAATGTTTCCCAGATAATGAGAAAAACAGTTATTGATGGAAGCAATACAGCTGGTTTTCAAAGAACAATTTTAATTGCAAGAAATGGTTTTATTAAAACAAGTTTTGGAAAAGTTGGAATTGATAATATACAATTAGAAGAAGATTCTGCAAGGTTAATTGAGAAAAAAAATAATGAAGTTATTTTTAGATTAGACAGATTAGGTATTCCTTTAGTTGAAATTGGAACTTGTCCTGATATTAAAAATCCTGAGCAGGCAAAAGAAGTTGCTTTGATTTTAGGAGATATTTTAAGAGCATGCAAAGTTAAAAGAGGAATTGGTACAATAAGACAAGATGTTAATATTAGTATTGAAAATCATCCAAGAGTTGAAATAAAAGGATTCCAGGATGTGAGAAATTTAGTTTCTGTTCTTGAAAATGAAATTAAAAGGCAAGAAGAAAATTTAAAATTAAAAAAAGGAAAATCAGAAGTAAGAAAAGCTGAAATTAATGGAACAACTAGTTTTTTAAGGCCTATGCCAGGAGCTTCAAGAATGTATCCTGAAACAGACTTGCCTTTATTAAAAATTGACAAGAAGTTTATTAATGAAGCTAAAAAACAACTTCCTAAATTAAGAGAAGAGCATAGGAAAGAATTAAGAAAAAAAGGCTTGAATGAAGAAGCAATTAATATTTTATTAAAGTCAGGAAAGCTAGGTGATTTTGGAAACTTGTTAAAAATATTAAATGAACCTAAATTTATTTACAAAGCTTTGATTGAAATTCCAAAAGAAATTTCAAGCCATTATAAAATTGAAAATATTGATGAAAAATTAAGTTTAGATATTATTGAAAATATTATTCAGGGGGTTGCTTCTGGAAGATTAGGAAGACAAGATATCAAGCATATAATAGAGGAAATTGTTAAAGGAAAGAATTTAGATGAAGCTTTAAAAATTGAGAAAAAAGATTTAACAGAAATTGAATCTGAAATTGTTCAATTAATTAAAGAAAAACCAGGATTAAGCAAGAATGCTTATATGGGGTTAGTAATGCAAAAACATAAAGGAAAAGTTTCAGGAATTGATATTATGAATATTTTGGAGAAGCTGGTGAGATAAATGATTTGTAACTACTTTTAAGTTTATATATTAGAAAAGTTTATAAACTCTAGTTTTTTAAGAAATGTATGGCAACTGAAACAAAAGCATTATCAAAATTTCAAGGAAAACCATTAATTGAAATTCCAGAAACTATTCCACAAGTTAATTTCT
>CAYGVK010000018.1:0-11727 GCA_964353375.1 Candidatus Woesearchaeota archaeon | reverse complement strand
GGAGAATATGAATTTATTAAACCAATAGAAAAGTTAAATGATTATTTTATTAAATATAACAGATGTTTCAGCACAAACATCTGTTTGCTGTGAAAAAACATTAGGAGATAATCCTGCATGGTGTCAAAATAGCCAGGCTTCTGAATGTGATTCAACTTATAGGCAAACACCAACTTCATGTGATGCAACTTCATTTTGTAAAATGGGATGTTGTTATGATGCAAAACAAGGAATTTGTATGCAAGATACTTCTCAAAGAGTATGTGATGAATCAGGAGGAACATGGAGCGAAGGAAGAGGATGTGAAATACCACAATGCACTGCAGGATGCTGTGTTTTAGGAGAGCAAACAGCTTTTGTAACTTTAACAAGATGTAAAAAACTTTCAAGTTTTTTTGGAATTAATACTGATTTTAGGGGAGAAATAACAGATGAAGATTCTTGCATTTTGCTTGCTAATTCACAGGAAAAAGGAGCATGCTTGTTTGTTTCTGAAGAAAGTGAAAGAACATGTAGTTTCGGAACTCGGGGAGAATGCAGAGATTCTGGAGGAGAATTTCATAAAGATTATTTATGTTCATCAGAAGAATTAGGAACAGACTGCGGACCTTCAACTAAAACAACATGTGTAGATGGAAAAGATGAAGTTTATTTTTTAGATACTTGCGGAAATGTTGCAAATATTTATGATGCAGATAAAGTAAATGACAAAGATTATTGGGATATGATAGTAACTAAAGAAGATTCTTGCTCATCTACAAATAATAATTGTGGAAATTGTGATTATTTTTCAGGAAGCATGTGTGGAGGTTATAGAGCAGGAAAAGATGGTACAAAACCAAGTTATGGAGATAATGTATGCAGAAGTTTAGATTGCAAGAATATAGGAAGAAAACATGGAGAGTCATGGTGTGATAATACAGGTGTAGAAGATAATGGAAAAGCAGCAGCAGGAAGCAGAAGTTTCAGACATATATGTTTTTTTGGAGAAGAAACAGTTGAAGCATGTGAAGATTATAGAAAAGAAATTTGTTATGAAGAATCTTCTGGAGGAATTTTACAAGCTGCTTGCAGAATAAATGACTATTATGATTGTTTTGACCAAACAAGAAAAACAGATTGTGAAAATTCAGATAAAAGAGATTGTTATTGGAGTTATAATTACAGGTATATTGGAGCAACTGAAGTTCCTGAAAAAACAGAAGAACCAAGTGCAATAAGTAATGTTGGGCAATATATTGGAATTTATTCTGCAAAAAAATTTGATGAAGAAGAGATTTATGAGGGAATTAAAAAAAGAACACAAAGTGATTTGAATAAATATCCTATTGCAGATTTTCCTGATTTAGGAATTTGCCTTCCTAAATACCCTCCTGGTTTTGATTTAGGAGGAATAGAACAAGCTGATTATACAAGAACTTCTAAAGGACAACAAGAAGAAAAATTCCCAAGCTCAAGTGGAACAGCTTTTTCAGGCTCGCGTTCATCTTCAGTTAATGGGGAAGGAAGTTCTGAATGTTCATTAGGGGATGCAAAATGCAAGGTTGTTTATGAAGCTAAAGGTATAGGAGCTGTTCTTGGAAAATTAACAGGAAATGAAAATTGGAAATGCATTGAAAACTGCGAATGTTTGCAAGATGACTGGGCAACTAAAATAAACTCAGTATGCACAAGTTTTGGAGATTGTGGTGCTTATAAAAATTACATAGGAAAAATAACTTATGATGGTTATGAATGGACTTACAGCGAGTTTGACAGTGATTATGGTGATTATAGAAAACAAAAAAAGATCAGCCAAGTTTTGGCAGGGGCTGTTGCATGATGATAAATAAAATAATAAACTCAAATACTTGGGGGTAAGCAGAGCCGAGTACTAAGCAAAACAAATAATATGTTAATGAATAAAAAACAAAGGAAAGATTTAAATATTGTAATTACTATGGAGTTACATTAAAATGAAAACAAATAAAAAATTGAAAGGAGGACTTATAAAATGAAAATACCAAAAATAGTAAAAGTTTTAGGATTAGCTGGTTTATTAGGTGGGGTGGCTGTATCTCAAAGCAGTTGTTTCCTTGATGAACCATACCAACCAATGGATGCTGAAACTGCTGCATCATTAAGATGGTTTGATACTGCAGGCAGAGAAGGAAGAGAGGCTGCAACTACTGAATATCTTAATTGGAAAGCAGGAGAAAACCTCAACATACATCATTAAAATAGTACCCCCTAAGAAAAGTAAATATAAAAATATGGAAAAAAAGAGGTTGATAAAAAAAGAGAAAGCAATTTTATGTTACTTAGAAATTTTCATACTTTTAAGTTCAATGTTTGCATTTTGTGTGTTGATGAATTTAGAAAATGTGGGTGCACAATCTGATATGAGTTCTACAGGAACTGCACAAACACACTCAGAAATTTATGCATTAGAAAAAGAAAAGATTGACTTGGACGCACAATTAACAAAAAAACAAATAGAATTAGCAACTGAAAATGCTAAAATAAAAAACGAAGGAAAAATTAAAAATCTAGAACAAGAAATTAAAACTTTAAATGATAGGATAGCATTAAATGCAAAAAGAATAGGAGAATTAAAAAAAGAATCAAAACCAGATGTGTTAGCAGACACAGTTAATAAAATAAAAGATGTTCAAATATATGCTCAAATAATTGGGCAAGTAACTGGAAGACCCGAATTTTCTCAAGCTATTGCAGGAGCGATTAGTGTCGGATATGTTGCAAAAGCCCTTGCAGAAAAACTTTTTAAAAGTGCAAAAGTAGGAAATATTGCATTTGCTTTGGCATTTGTATGGAGTTTGTCTCAATATAGAGATTATGAAACAGAAACGGTTATATTTTCATGTTTGCCTTGGCAAGCTCCAAGAGGAGGAGCTGATTGTGAAAAATGCAATGATGCAAAAGAACCATGTTCTCAATATAGATGCGAGAGTTTAGGACAAGCTTGTTTGTTTGTTGAAGAAGGAGAAATGTGTATTAATGCAGGAAAAGGAGATACTTCTGCTCCTAAAATAACCCCAAATGAAGGAGCTTTAACTTCTGGACACGAATATACAGATGTTAAAACAACCCCATCTGATAAAGGATATGGAATGAGAATTATTAATCCGACTGGAAAAAACAAATGCATTAAAGCATTTACTCAATTACAATTTGGAATTAAAACAGATGAGCCTTCTAAATGTAGACTAGATTATCAGCATACTTCTAATTTAGATGATATGGGATTTGCATTTGGAGGAGAAACTTTTGCTTATAATCACACTGAACAATTAAGTCTGCCAAGTCCTGATGCAATTAATGATCAAGGAAATACAAGTTCACCTGCAATTAAAAATGATGGAAAATATACATTATATGTAAGATGTACAGATGCAAATGGGAATGGAATTGATGGAGCTGAATTTGCAGTTAATTTCTGTGTTGAAGAAGGGCCTGATACAACTCCTCCAAGAATTGAAGAAACAAGCATTAATAATAATAATCCTGTAAGATTTAATCAATCAGAAGTTTATATTGAATTATATTTAAATGAACCTGCTGTATGCAAATGGTCAAGAAGAGACCAGAAATATGATGATATGAATAATAGTTTTACATGTGCTGAAAACACATGGCAGATGAATTCTAAACTAACTTACACTTGTGCAGGAACACTAACAGGAATAAGAGACAGAACAGAAAATGAGTTTTTCTTTAGATGCAAGGACCAGCCATGGGCTGATGAAGCAAATAGAAATGTTAATTCTGAAAGTTATAAATTTACTTTAGTAGGAACAGAACCATTAAATATAGTTGATGTTGAACCTGATAATAAAACTATAATCGGACCTGTGAATGATGTTGATGTTAATATAGAAGTTAAAACTGCAAATGGATATCAAAACGGAGATTCAAGATGCTCATATTCAGGAGATGGAAATTCATATATTGAATTTTATGAAACAGGGGGAAATATACACAAACAAACTTTAACATTGCAAGAAGGAACTTATTTCTATTATATTAAATGTATTGACTTGGGTGGAAATTATGATATTGGAAATACAACATTTAATGTTGAAACAGATGTTTCTGCTCCTTTAATAGTAAGAGCTTATAATGAGCCTGGTGTTGGATTAAAAGTAGTTACAAATGAAAAATCAACATGTGTTTATTCAACTAATAACTGTGATTTCAGAATTGATGACGGGATTAACATGCCTGTTGCAAATTCTAAACAGCACACAACTGCATGGAAATTAAACCAGAACTATTATATAAAATGCAAAGATGAATTTAATAATCAGCCTGCACCTGATACTTGTTCTATAATTATAAGAGCTTATAATCAGTGAAAACATTTAATAATTGTTTTTTCTTAATTCTAACATAAGAAAATTTAAAGGGGTGTAAATTAGTAATAAAAACCATATATTAAGAAATCAGTAATAAATATCCCGGCAAAACAAGAGTAGAGCCGAGTAATAAGCAATGGAAATGATATGTTAATAATAAAAAGATGGAAAACAAAAAAGCTCAGCAGATATTTGGAATGAGTTTTGGAGTTATATTCTCAATACTTTTAATTATAGTTTTTATTGTTGTTGCATTTGTAGTTATAAAACCTTTTTTAGAAACAGGAAAATGCGCACAGGTTGGTATTTTTAAAAGTGATTTGCAAGAAGAAATTGATAAAGCATGGACATCAGATTCATCAAATTTTAAGTTTACAGGAACCCTGCCTTCTCAAATTGAATATGTGTGTTTTGCAAATTGGAGCAAGCCGGTCAATGGTTTTAATGATATTGTTGCTGAATTTAAAAATTATGAGGTTTATGATGCGAATTTATTTTTATATCCTATAAAAAAAGCATGTGATATGGAGCATATAAAAATAAATCATCTTGATATCAATAAAATAACTTTAACTAATAATCCTTATTGTATTATTAATAATAAAAAGATTGGAATTCAGATTTCAAAAGGTTATGGTGATGCTTTGGTTAGTTTGAGTTAAAAATCATTAATTAATAAAAAAATAGCAGTAATATAATAAAATAATAATATTAATCTATAATAAGCTACTCGAGAAGATTAAGCAGAGCCGAGTAATAAGAAAGGAAAATAATATATTAATGAATATAAAAAAAGAAAAAACAAAAACATGAAAAATAAAAAAGGTTTGGAGATGAGTTTTACTTGGATTTTTGCAATTATAGCAGGAGTTATAATAATATTTTTAGCTATTTATGGAGTTAGTAAAATAATTGATACTGGCAAAAATATAAAATATACAGAAGCAGCTGCTGAAATAATAGCTTTGTTAAATCCTTTTGAATCTGGTTTATCATCAGGAAAATCAGCTGAATTAGATTTTAAAAAACAAGCAGAAATTTATTTTCAATGTGCAGCATTTCCACTGCCTTTTGGAAAGCAAAAACTTGCTTTTTCCCAGGAAGATTTAGGAAAAGATAAAACAGGAGAGGCAGTTAGTTTTAATAATTATGTTTTTGCAGATAATCTTAAATCTAAAAAATTATATGTTTTTTCAAAATCATTTAATTTAGGAATAAAAGTAACTGACTTGTTAATAATAACTGACAAAAATTATTGCTTTAAACTTGCTCCTAATAGAATAAAAGAGGATATAGAAAAATTAGGTTTAACTAACATTAAACTTGATATTTGCGAAGAAAATGATGTAAATGTTTGTTTTGGAAGTTATGACTGCGATATTAATGTTATAGGACAATGTAATGATATGGATTGTGAGGATAAATATGAATATGGGTTTGTTTTTAAAAATAATGAAAAATTATATTTTGTTGATAGTTTATTATATGGAGCAATAGTTTCTCCTTTAGAATTATATGAATGCAATGTCAAAAGATTAATGGGAAAAACTTCTCAATTAGCAGGAGTTTATATTGATAAAATAAATATTGTAAAAGATAAAGGATGCAGTTCTGATATGCAAGGAGATTTGAATTCAATGATTGCACAAGCTAATTCATTGAATTCTTCTAGCCAATTAGTTAGTTTATATAATATTGGCAAGAATATAAATAACAAAAATGAAAATGCAATATGTAAAATATACTAGGGCTCAGTTGAAAATACAGCAAATGGCTTTTATGATAATAGCCGTGTTTATATTTTTTGTTTTAGTTGGATTGTTTGCATTAAACTTGGTTCTTTCTAATATGCACAAGCAGGCAAATTTAATAGGAGAAGAAAGAGCTAAATTAGGAGTTATGAGTGTTATTGAAACTCCTGAGTTTAGTTGTGGAAAACCTAATTGTGTTGATGCTGACAAATTAATAGGAATTGCTAATAGACAGGGTTATAGTGGTTATTGGTTTTTTTCAAGTTTAGAAGTTATAAAATTAGGAAAAAATGAATCTGCTATGATTGATTGTAATAAAGCAAATTATCCAAATTGCGATAAGTTTATTGTTTATGATAAAAACATTGCAAACCAAAGAAAAATATCAAATTTCATTGTTTTATGCAGAAAAGAATATGAAAATTCATATACATATGATAAATGTGAGATGGCTAAAATAATAGTTGGAATTGAGGAAAAATGATAGTATTAATAAATAATAAAATATCAATAACTTATAATAAGCTACTCGAGAAGATTAAGCAGAGCCGAGTAATAAACAAGTAAGATTATATGTTAATAAAGACAATAAATAACAAAATGATAAATAAAAAAGCACAGCACGAGATGATTGGATTTGTGTTAATAATTATTATTGTTGTAGTTATAGGCTTGGTTTTTCTAATGTTTTCTATAAAAAAGCCTACAACCAATGTTCAAACAAGTGCAGAATTGTCAAGTTTATTAGAAGCTTCAATGCTATATACAACAGAATGTTCAACTACTTTTATACCAGAATATTATAATATAAATGAATTAATAGGGCAATGTTATAAGTTTAGAGATAAAAAATGCTTAAATAATGATTCAGTTTGCAATGCTTTATCTGCTTCTTTAAACAAAGCAATTACACAAAGCTTAGATGTAGATGAAAACAAGCCAAACAAAGCATTTAAATTTAATATTAAAGATTGGCAAAACCAAAGCTTATTAAGTATTGAACAAGGTGTTTTTGATAATTGTGATAGTGTAATAGGAGCAAGTTATTCAAAATATATCATAAATGCAGGCAATATAGATATTTATTTAGAATTATGTAAGCAAGCTTAGATATCAATATTTAGAACTAATCTATCCATATCTACAATAGGCCTTAATCTTTCTCTTCCTTTTTTATTAGAAGATATTAATTCAATAAAGCCAAATTGCTCTAATAGCTTAATATCATGCCTTACTGCTTTAAAATCCCTTCCTAAAAGCTTTGCCAACTCATATATTGAAGCAGGTTGTTTAGTTTTTATAATATGGAGAAGTTTGGCTTTTTCATTGCTTAATAACTGCCTTATTGCTGCTATTTCATTATAATTAATATCTTGCTTTTCTCCTTTAAATTTATGAAAAAGAGTAGAAAAAGCACCTGATTTTCCTTTTATAGAAATTGTTCTTGTCTTAATATTTTTAGCCATAGCAGAGCATTAAATTTATTATAATTATACTAAAACAAGATACTATATAAATTTTTCCATATATCTACAATATATGTTTTGATGATATATGTTATTTTATACAATATATGTTAAAAAAAATATAGTATATTGGGAATTGATAGGTATGGTTCTTTCAAAACATCCAGTTTAAAGCGTTTCTATAAGAGAGTTACAGCGAAAGGTTTATAAATAAACCTCTTAAAGAATGGGCTTTATAGTTATATATAGTCAAAAGCTTTTTAAAGAAAGTTTCTTACTATCATAATATATATACTGGCCAGAAAAAACAGCGTTCTAAATAGGGATGACAAAAATAAAGTGTCTATTAAGAGGTAATGCTCCCTATGCATTACACAAGACAGTGGCTAAATACTGAAAGGAGGTTTAAAATAAATGAAATTTAATATTAGAAGAATAACATCGGTTATTGCAAGTGCTGCAATGCTTTTAAGTACAATAGGTATTGCTGCTGCTGCAAGCTATCCAAGCCCTTTTGTAAAGAACGGGGTTGCAGATGCTGCTGTTGTTTACGGTTCTACTGCTGCTCCTAGTGATAAAGCAGCTGCTATTGATGTAAAAGATAAGCTTAATGCTTTAGTTACTACAACACCTTCAACTACTCCTGCTTCAAGCAGTGGTACTGAAGATACATATGAGCTAGCAAAAAGTTCAACAAAATTCCAATTAGGAAGAGGAATTTTGGATGTAGTATCAAGCACTGTAAGTGAAGATGATTTACCAACTCTTTTAGCAGATGGTACATTCACTGACGATGATAATGATGAGTTTGACTATGTACAAAAACTTGAATTATCAAATCAGACATTTACAATGTTTGAAGACAGTGATTATAAAGCAGATACTCCTGCACTTGGAATGAGAATTGGTTCTGGAACAAGAATTATGAATTACTCTTTAGAGTTTTCAGATACTCCTGAATGGGCTGATTTGCCTACAAGTGATTTAAGAATAATGGGAAAAGACTATTATGTCTTAAGCAGAACTACAAACACAACATTGAATTTATTGGATTCTGCTGAATCTACTATTCTTTCAGAAGGAGAAGAAGCAACATTAACTGTTGGAGGAAAAGTTTACACAACATCTATTGCTTATATTGGAACTGATTCAGTTAAGCTAATTATTAATGGAGAGACAACAAAATCATTAGCTGAAACAGAAACTGCAAAACTAGCTGACGGTGCTTATGTTGGAATAAAAGAGGTTTTATATAATTCAAAAGATACAGGCATTAGCAAAGTAGAGTTTAGCATTGGAAAAGGAAAGCTAAAACTAACTACTGGTGCAGAAGTTGAATTAAATGAGAACACAATATCAGGACTTAGCGCAGAAATTACAACTAGTGGTAGTTCATCAACTATTACAGATGGAAAACTTTCAAAAATAAAACTTATATGGGATGCTGATGAAGATTCATTTGCTGCTGAAGGCAGTGAAATAATTATTCCTGGATTTGAAAACATAAAGCTAAGCTATAGCGGAGCTGTTTTCCCAAAAACAGAAGTAGTTGAAACATCATATGATGGAAGTAATTCAGTCATTTTGAATGATTTTCCATTAAAAGATAGTACAGAAGATATCAATATCTTGTTCTGGAATGGAACGACTTATACTGCTATTGGAAAAGAAGCTGCAAGCAAGTTCTTAAGAACAAGCAATACAACAACATTAACTTTTGATAAAGATACTGATGAAGAGTTTGTTTCATCTTGGACAGATGGTTCTGATTCAGAATCTTATATTGTAAAAGCTGATAATTTCAAGATTGACAATAATATCAACAAAACAACTATATATTACAGAAAAGATGGTGTTTGGACAGAGAAAAAAGAAGTTCAGGCAGCTGATACTGTAAGTTTAGGAAATGTTGATTTAACTGTTGGACAAATTGATAAAGTTGGAAAAGCTGTAACACTTACTGCTGGAAGCACACGTGTTGCCTTTAATACACTTTATTCAAATGAAGGACTAAAGGTTTATCTTCCATGGAATTGTGCAATTGCTGGAAATTGTGCTGGAACTGGCGCAATTAATTTATCTGAAGGTTCAACTACTTTCGGTCTCGTCTTTAAAGAAGAAGACAAGAATGAAAATAAAGGAGCTGGAAGTTCAATAACACTAACTCTTGCAGGAAATGCCGCAACTACAAAAGAAGTAACTGTTTCTGGTATTATAGGAGGTTCTGCAACATCTACTGAAATAGAAAGTACAGATGTTTACAGAAACTTTATATACTCACCATTAGCAACAGAAATTCTTTGGGATAAAGGTGGAGACCAATATAGTGTCAAATTGAACTATCATGGAGAAGAGTCTTATGGACAATTCTTTATAGCTTCAAAAGCTGCTGTTATACAACCTGGTACTGGAGAACAAATACTTGCTGTAATGGATACAGAAGTTGGTTCTGTAAGTACTAAGAATCTGTTTGTTGTTGGTGGAAGCTGTATTAACACAGTTGCTGCAAAAATATTGGGAAGCACAACACCTTTATGTGAGGCTGCTTGGACTGCAAAAACAAGTGCAGGAGCAGGCAAATACATAATAAAAGTTGTTGCATCACCATATGCTACTGCAGACAGTGGCAAAATAGCAATGCTTGTAGCAGGTTATAATGCTGCAGACACTACTACTGCTGTTGCAAAAGCATTAGAAGGAGCTAAAACTGATGTTGGTACTGAAATAATCGGTCCAGTGACTGCTTAATTTTAATTTTTTATTTTTCTTTTTTTGTTTTTTTATTAACCACTAATTGGAATTTTATTAAAATTCAATATATGTGATATTCATAATAAATAAAAAATATAGATGGAGAGAGAAATAAGAGTTTCTAGAAGAAGTACAACTAAATAGCTTAATAATGCTTAAAGATTAATGATAAAACAAAGATTTTTAAATTAAGATAATTATTAAAAGAAATGAGAAAATTGATTACAAGTGAAGAAAAAACTAACAAAAAGAAAAGAAATCAAAGGATTATAGTGTGGGTTTTGTTATTAATTATAATTTTTGGATATACTTCAATATCCCTTTTAGGACGTTCTGAAAATATAGGCGATATTAAAAAAATAAAATATAATGGAATAAATTTTATTTTAAATGATGCTGGATATTGGAGTTTTAATAAAAATGGATATGATTTTCTAACAAAATATAATCCAGAAGAAACTGAAAATATCTCTGTAAATATTAACTTAGGAATTAATGATTATATTAATGAACCATTATATATTTCAATTGATTACCAAGAGTCTTTATATGAAGTTTATAGAAATTTTGGAAATGCTGCATTAAGAATGCAAAAAGCATGCTTAAATTTAAAGGATTGTGATGAAGGTTTACCTTTAAAAAACTGTTCTGCAGACAACTTTATTCAAGTAAATGAAAATGAAGATAATGAAAGTATTATTTATCAAAAAAATAAATGTATATTTATAAATACCAGTTCAGAAGAACAAACAAGATATATAGATAAATTTTTATTTGAAGTTTTGAATATATAATAAACTTTAAAAATTGATTTTTGCTAATATAAAAAATGGATGAAAAGGAAATAAAAAAAGAAGTTTCTGAAAAAGAAAATAAAAAGACTGAGAGAAAATTAACTAAAAAACAAATTCAAAATAGACAAATAATATGGGCAATATTTTTAATGATTTCAGTAATATTAATTGTTCTTTTAACCCCTTATATTATAAAACAGCTTAATAAGTTTACATATATAAATTTAAAATGGGAAAAAACAAAACTTGGTAAAATAATATTTTATTCAACTAAAATACCTGTAATAGATGATTATGGAAAAGTAGTTGATTATTATAATATGCCTTATTTCAGAAGCAATCCTAAAGAAAGCGAGGATGTAAGAGTAGAACTTTATGAAAAAGAAAAAATATGGTTTATTCAAAATAAAACAGTTTATATTGTATTAAATCCTGAAATAAGAAGTTGTACTCTTGATGTTATTGCTTTGACAAATTTAGCTGGCTTTCTTAAAGATTTTAAAAATAAAGATATTAAATCAGCCTTTAATGATGAAGAATATGCAAATGCAACAGGATATCCATATATAACTTGTGAAAATTCTCCTAATCAAACAGTTATATTAATAAA